>CAJWGK010000010.1 GCA_913030895.1 uncultured Flavobacteriaceae bacterium
TGTGTTAAGCCTGCCGCTAGCGTTCATCCTGAGCCAGGATCAAACTCTTCGTTGTAGTTTTTTAATATTATTAACGAACTCACAACGTAATTGACTTTTGGTCTCAAAATGGTTCTAATTCGCTTGTATCAAATTTGATACGCGCTGTCATTCTTTATATTATCTTTCAATGAACTTATTGCTTTGAGGTTGTTTTGACCTTTTTAGCGGCTGCAAATATAAATCGCTTTTTTAAAGTTCACACGCTTTTTTCAGTTTTTTTTTCAATTATTTTGAGATTTGAATTTCGCAAGAAAAAAATGACTTATTTATCAAGTGTTTATAAGGGGTTATTAAGGTTTTTTATATTTGATTTTTGGCTTATTTTCTTTCCAATAATCATAAAGTAAATCCAAGTCATAATCCAAAGCGGTGTCTTGGCGTTCTAGACGTCCATCCGAAAAGGCCCTTTGTAATATATCTTCTATTAAATAGTCCTCATAAACTTCCTCGGGGTTATAGGTGTCTTTAAGAGAGAGTTTAAACAATGAAGCAGTTGTTTGATAGATAAAAGCACGCCAACCGTTGCGTAGATCTTTTACCAGTTGATGGGTGGTGTTTCCTGTTTGGCGATGAACAAGTTTGATCAGTATCCTTCCTTGAGATCGTGAAAGTTTTTTTAACTCCTGTTCGAATTCATCATATATAAAGTCTTCAATCCTTCTTAAATATATGCGCCTCTTTCTTTTTGAAGTAATATTTCCCAATCTTTCCGTCAATACATTCAATCGGTCTGCCGCTAATTTTGCATAAGGGTAAACCTTATAAGTTCGTTCTCTTAGTATTACGTAACGCTTGGCTTCCTGATAGCTGTAAAACTTTAAGGGTTGAAATACTATTACTTCTTTGAGTTCAATACTTGATCGAAGAATGGTATCCCCTTCTATCACAAAATAATTTTCTGGTTTTAACAGATCTTCATTATGTTTTTGAGCCTGAACGATATTAGCAAGTGCAAAGAATACCAGTATTTTGATGAAATTCATGATTAACAAATTTATGAATAAAACCAAGTATTATGATTTTGTATTAGGCACTTATTCTTAATTTAGCAATTCGTTTTGAAAAAATTACACATGAAGATTCTGAACAAAAAATCCCTCGAATTTTTAGAACAATACCTGAATAATGCCTCTCCGACAGGGTATGAATGGGAAGGTCAAAAAATATGGATGGATTATTTAAAGCCATATGTTGATGATTTTATTACCGATACCTATGGAACAGCCGTAGGTGTGATCAACCCAAATGCGCCATATAAGGTAATCATAGAGGGACATTCGGATGAGATTTCTTGGTATGTTAATTATATAACTGATAATGGACTAATCTATGTTATCCGAAATGGGGGAAGTGATCATCAGATTGCTCCTTCCAAATGGGTTAACATACACACTAAAAATGGAATAGTGAAGGGTGTATTTGGCTGGCCTGCCATTCATACCCGAAAAGCAGCAAAAGAAGAGTCTCCAAAACTGGACAATATCTTTATTGATATCGGCGCGAAAGACAAAGCTGAAGTTGAGAAAATGGGCGTTCACGTGGGTTGTGTGATTACTTATCCCGATACTTTTCAGATAATCAATAAAGATAAATTTATTTGCCGTGCTATCGATAACCGAGCGGGTGGCTTTATGATTGCTGAGGTAGGACGTTTATTACATGAAAATAAAATTGATTTGCCATTTGGTCTCTACATTACTAACTCAGTTCAAGAGGAAGTAGGTTTACATGGTGCAGAAATGATTACGCAAACGATTAAACCCGACGTGGCAATCGTAACAGATGTTTGTCATGACACTACTACTCCAATGATCAACAAAAAGGAGCAAGGGCATATCGAAATGAGTAAAGGTCCTGTAATTTCCTACGCTCCTGCTGTGCAAAATAATCTGAGGGAACAAATTATTGAAACTGCAGAGAAAAATAAAATCCCATTCCAGCGATTGGCCTCCTCACGTTATACAGGAACAGATACAGATGCCTTTGCTTATAGCAATGGTGGAGTAACTTCAGCGTTGATCTCCTTGCCTTTGCGTTATATGCATACGACTGTTGAGATGGTTCACAGAGATGATGTAGAAAATGTGATTCGCTTGATTTATGAAACGCTTTTGACTATTGATCCCAAAAAAGGCTTTAGCTATTTTGACTAATTGCTAACTATCTAATAGCAACACCGCAGTATAAATTAAGCATTTACAAAGAGATAATCTCTTTCTACCAATGCTATCCTGACTTTGTATTTTTTGTAAAAATGCTGTTTTCCACTATTAATAGCTAGTTGATGGTGTGTATTTTGTCGCCATGCTTGAATGTCTTTCAAACTGCTCCAATAACTTACCGAAACACCAAGATCATTTCTTGCGATTTCCTGACCTAAATAGCCTTTTAGCTTCTCAGCTTCTTTAATAAGAAAGTTGTTGGTCTTTATGTAGTCAGGATCAACTGTATTGAGAATAGAAGTGAAAATTACGGCGTAGTAGGGCGGATTAGGGGTTTGGGCGAACATATTATGAACTTAAATTATTATTAGGTTAAAGCGCTAATGAATTATTTTTTTGTGCAAAATTGATCCATTAGATTAAATCTTTACTTAAAGTGATTTAGCTAGTGGCCAAAATTGCCTTATTCATTCGCTTGACCACCACTGGTCCTTCATAAACAAAACCCGTGTAAAGTTGAACTAAATCAGCTCCTGCTTGAAGTTTTTCAATGGCATCTTCGGGTTTATGGATCCCTCCTACGCCAATGATCGGAAAGGCTTTTTGGCTTTTTTCGGAAAGAAAACGGATCACTTCGGTGCTTCGTTGTGTCAGAGGTCTCCCACTTAGGCCGCCAGCTTCGCTTTTATCAGAAGATTGCAATCCTTCACGGCTCAAGGTTGTATTGGTCGCAATGACTCCTGCCGTTTGGGTCGTTTTGACTATTTCGATGATGTCGAGCAATTGGTCATCTGTCAAATCGGGGGCAATTTTTAGGAGAATGGGTTTGGGTTTTCCGGTCGTTTTATTGAGTTTTTGTAGAGTGTTCAATAAATCGGTAAGTGGCTTTTTTTCTTGTAGGGCTCTTAAATTAGGAGTGTTTGGGGAACTTACGTTCACCACAAAGTAATCTACGTAAGGATATAGGGCTTTAAAACAATAGTTATAATCTTCGACTGCATTTTCGTTGGGGGTTATCTTATTTTTACCGATGTTTCCGCCGATGATGATATTTTTATTTTTTTTCAATCGGGGAATAGCTGCCTCTACCCCCTCATTATTGAACCCCATTCGGTTGATTAAACCATGATCTTGGGGTAATCTAAACAAACGTTTTTTTGGATTACCGGGCTGTGGCTTTGGGGTCAAAGTACCTATTTCTATAAATCCAAAACCAAAATTAGAAAGTTCTTTGTAAAGTTTAGCATCCTTGTCAAAACCAGCAGCTAGTCCGATGGGATTCTTAAATTTAATACCAAATAAGTTCCTCTCGAGTTTAGGGTGATTAACTTGATAGCATAATCTAATCAATAGTGGTACTCCAGGAATTTTGTGTATCCATTTGATCAATGAAAAAGTAAAATAATGTATCCACTCTGGGTCACCGAGGAAAAGTATGGGTCTAATCAGATAGTGATACATAATTAAAAAGTAAAAAAAATCCCGCCGCGGCGGGATGATTTTATTTTTTGACAGGATTTAGTTTTTGACTCATCTCTAGTGATAAAGCAGATCGTTCAATTTTCAGTTTTCCAGCAAGGGTCTCAATAACACAAGTATTGTCTTTATCATTGAGCTCAACCACTTTAGCATGTAAACCACTTTTAGTAATTATCCGATCTCCTTTAGCTAGGTTTTTCATAAAGTTCTTTTCTTTCTTTTGTCTTCTCTGTTGAGGAAGAATGATAAAGAAAAAAAATACTACCAGCATTAGGAGTAAAAAGGGCATTTGCCCAGAAAATCCATCCATATTTTGTTTTGTTAGTTAGCGTTTTGTTGTTGACGAGCTTTTGCCAATTCGTCTCTTTGTTTTTGCTTAACAGGGTCAGCAGTCACCATAGCTTTGATTCTCAAAGTTTCTCTTCCGCTCTGGGTATTGGCAGAAATGGTTACTGTTTTTTGTTGCATATTAGGTTTGTTACTTGAATCGAAGCTGACTAATATCTCACCTGTATCACCAGGTTTAATTGGTGTATTTTTTGGGTATTTAGGTACCGTACAACCACAACTACCTCTGGCATCAACAATCAAAAGATCAGTTTTACCTGTATTGGTAAAAGTAAAGGTAGTTTGAACGGTTTCCCCTTCATCAATCGTTCCAAAGTCGTGTGAAACCTTGTCAAAAGTCATTGCAGCAGTTGCTTTAGCGGTATCAGATGCTGCTGTGGCCTTTTCTTGATCTACTTTTTTGGATGCACTTTGATTACATGATGATGCACTCAAAAAAAATACTCCAACAATTAAATAGGCTATTTTATTCATGATAATTTAATTAAGCGTTTAGCGAATCAAATTTAAAAAAAAATCATTAAACCAGACCTCTTCCAGTCTTATTTAAAAGTCCGTCTTGCTCGAAATCTTTAATCATTTTATCTAAAATACCGTTGATAAAAATATTGCTCTTTGGAGTTGAATAATCTTTAGAAATTTCGATGTATTCATTCATTGTAACTTTTGTTGGAATGGTAGGGAAATGAAGTAACTCAACGGTTGCCATTTTAATAAGAATAGCATCCAATAATGCAATTCTTTCACTATCCCAATTTGGGGTTCTGCCCTCGAGTTCTTTTTGCAGTTCATCGTTCTTTACCACTACTTTTTCCAATAATTCAATTGCAAATTGTGGCGCTTCTTCACTGGCATTCATTACAGGAAAATGAAGACTACTACTGTCGTTGGGGTCGATTTTATTTAGCACCTTAAGAATAAAAGTATTTACAACAGGTAAATCATCAATCCAGGTCAACTCAATATCTTCTATGTATTCATAAAAACCTTCTGATGGCGCAATTATTTCTTTAAATAAGTAACAAATTATATCCCTGTCTTGCGTTAAATCAGGGCCATCTAATTTGCTATAATTAGTGAATGTTTCACTTTCAATAAGTTCCTTGAAATTTGATTTAACATAATCAAAATCTAAATCCCAAAATTTGATTTTTCTCTTTTTAATAAAGTTTCCTAAAACTTTATGATGGGCAATAAAACTCAAGATTTTATTGTTTACCAATTGCTTGGCTTTATTGTCGGGCACTCTACTGTGGAGTCCCTTTTCAAGGTCGAGTTGTTTTGAGGCATACTCGTGAATTGACTTCAGAAATGCTAGTATGGTGATATATAATGAAAAGGTATTTAGAAAACTTTTTTTGAAAAAAGTAACTTCTTTGGAGAGGTCGTTTTCTTCGTTTTGAAAAAACGAATATAGGGACTGCATCACTTTGATGCGGAAATGTCTTCGGGTTAGCATTTAATTAATTCGAAACATTGTCCAAAAATAGTGCTTTAGTTTTAATTGCAGCTAACTAAAGCGCTTTTTGAATTTGATTACTGAGGCATTTGATTAACTTTGGCTTGTTTTACTGAGCACGACACCTGACAGAGCATGAGAGAGCTGCGCTACCTTGATAAATACCTCAAAAAATACCGACTTCAGTTAATGATGGGATTATTTATTACTGTAATCTCTCGTATTTTTTCTTTAATCGCACCAAGACTTATAGGAAATTCTCTTACGGCTGTTGAACAACACGTCGCTGAAAACGTTGGAAGCCTTGAAGCATTAAAAGAATTAATGCTTACTAATATACTAGTAATTATAGGGGCTACGCTTCTCTCAGGTTTTTTCACTTTTTTAATGCGACAAACGATTATCAACGTTTCTCGATATATTGAATTTGACCTTAAAAATGAAATTTTTTATCATTACCAGAAATTATCGCAGCATTTTTATAAAAACAATAGAACTGGAGACTTGATGAGTCGAATCAGCGAGGACGTCGGTAAAGTCAGAATGTATGTTGGTCCCGCGATAATGTACAGCATCAATACTTTCACATTATTTCTCTGTGTAATTGTCATTATGTTTAGCATTGCTCCGAAGCTTTCTTTTTACACATTAATTCCCTTACCAATATTGTCTATTACGATTTACAAATTAAGTCGGGTAATTAATTTAAGGAGTACGGTAGTCCAGGAAATACTTGCGAAACTATCCTCCTTTACTCAAGAGAGTTTTAGTGGAATATCGGTGATAAAATCCTATGGTTTGGAGGCGAATATTAACCAAAGCTTTGATGACCTTGCACTAAAGGCTAAAGGAAAAAATATGAATTTGGTTAAAGTTCAGGCTTGGTTTTTTCCACTAATGATTTTACTGATAGGGCTGAGTAATTTGATTGTTATTTTTATAGGTGGACAACAATACATCAATGGAGAAATTGAAATCGGAGTTTTAGCAGAGTTCATCATTTATATCAACATGTTGACGTGGCCAGTAGCGGTCGTTGGCTGGGTAACTTCGGTGGTTCAACAAGCAGAGGCCTCACAAAAAAGAATCAATGAATTTCTGAAGGAGCCGATAGAAATTAAAGATGGTGTTGGGGTTCAAAAAGCATTTGATGGCGGGATTATTTTTGAAAATGTAACCTTGATCTATCCAGAAACCAAGATCAAAGCACTGGATAACATCAGCTTTAATGTTAAAGCGGGAGAAACACTGGGTATAATTGGGAAAGTAGGCTCGGGAAAGTCCACTTTACTGAACCTAGTAAACAGGCTTTATGACGTTGACCAGGGTAAGGTGCTACTTGACGAATCCAATATAAAGGACTTCAAACTAAATGAATTGAGGAGCTACGTAGGGAATGTTCCTCAAAATGCATTTTTATTTTCTGAATCTATTGAGAATAATATAAGGTTTGGAAAACTAAATGCCGACATTAATGAGGTCATTGAAGCCTCAAAAAATGCTTCTATCCACAAAAATATCAGTAAGTTTAAGGAAGGTTACAAAACGTTATTAGGAGAAAGAGGACTTACCCTTTCTGGAGGACAAATTCAAAGGGTTTCAATTGCCCGAGCGTTGATCAAAGATCCTAAAATATTGCTTTTAGATGACTGTCTCTCAGCCGTTGATACTGACACTGAAGAAAAAATACTAAAAAATCTAAAGAGAATTAGCCAAAATAAAACGACCATTATCGTCAGTCACCGCATTTCTTCAGTAAAGGATGCCGATAAAATAATTGTTTTGGATCAGGGTAAGATCATTGAAGAGGGGGATCATAATACTTTAATGAAAACTAGAGGAAATTATTTCGAACTTTTCAACAGACAACAAGATGAAAAACAAGATTAATTTGTTTTGTTATAGAATTTTTTAGATTTTTGCTATATAAACTAAGAAAATTTAAACAAAAGTTCGATGTACACAAACAACGAAAAGGATCAGGAGGAGATTTTCTCTAAAGTCCTCCGAGCGGGAAGAAGGACTTATTTTTTTGACGTTCGAGAAACCAAGGCAAGTGACTACTACTTGACCATTACAGAAAGTAAAAAGTTCACAAATGATGATGGAACGTTTTATTACAAAAAGCACAAAATCTATCTGTACAAAGAAGATTTTTCTGATTTTAAAGCCATTTTGGGAGAGATGCTTGACTTTATAATTCAGGAAAGAGGTGAAGAAGTAATAAGCGAAAGACATCAAAAAGATTATGATCCAAAGAAAAGTTTGGATTCAGCTGAGGTATCTAATGGTGATTTCACGGATTTAAACTTTGAAGACATATAGTTTTAACTAACTATTTTCCGTTTTCAACACATAGTTTTTTCCTGAATTGAGTTTTTAATATGTTGTATAAATCCTTTTAAATGGCAAGGACCTCCTCTTATATGCTTCCATTAGGTACGGTAGCGCCACAATTTAGCCTGCCAAATACCATAGATGGGGCAGAAGTATCCCTAGAAAGCGTTAAGGGATCAAAGGGAACCTTGGTGATTTTCATGTGCAACCACTGTCCTTATGTGCTTCACCTATTGGATAAAATAATTGAAATCTCCGAACAAATAAGAAAATTAGGAATTAATACGGTTGCCATTTCCAGTAATGATGTGGATAATTACCCCGATGATCGCCCAGAGCTGATGAAAAAACTTGCTGAGGAGAGAGGTTTTGGGTTTCCTTATCTGTATGACGAAAGCCAAACAACAGCTTTGGCTTATGAGGCAGCCTGCACCCCAGATTTCTATCTGTTTGATGCTGACTTAAAGTTAGTGTACAGAGGTAAATTTGATGATGCTAGACCTAAAAATGATGAACCTGTGACGGGTAAAGATTTACTTGAAGGAGCAAAAAAATTAGCATCGGAAATTCCTCAAGTTGAAGATCAAGTTCCTAGTCTAGGCTGTAATATCAAATGGAAAAAGGGTAACGAACCTGCAGGTTTTTTTAACTGAATTCAACCAACTCAACTTCAAAAATCAGTGTGGCGTCCCCTGGGATGACACCTCCAGCACCACTTGAACCATACGCCAAATCGCTTGGAATCACAAGTTTTGCAGAAGCTCCCTTATTCAGTAAAGCAATCCCCTCGTCCCAACCAGGAATAACCTGTCCTTGACCCAAAGTAAAATTAATTGGTTCATTGCGCTGATACGAGGAGTCAAAAACAGTACCATCCATCAGCATGCCTCGATAATGAACTGCGACATTACTCCCTGCAGAAGGATTTTGCCCTTCACCTAGTTTATTGATTTTGTAATACAAGCCACTGGCTGTTTTTTCCATCCCAGCTACGACAGCTTCAAGTTCATCAGCTTCCTTTTCTTTTGCCGCTTTAATACGTGCTTCTTTTTCATTAACAAACGTGTTAAACGCAGCAATTGCATCAAACTTTTCAGCCGATTCTCCCATTCGCTCAATGGTGATTTTTTGAATAACATCATTTTGAGCAATGGCGTTGACGACATCTTGACCTTCAATTAGCTGACCGAAAACAGTGTGTTTTCCGTCCAGCCAAGGTGTTTCTATATGAGTGATGAAAAACTGACTGCCATTGGTTCCTGGTCCAGCATTTGCCATAGAAAGAATTCCAGCGCGATCATGCTTTAATTCGGGATGAAACTCATCATCAAAATTATAACCAGGCCCACCTACTCCAGTTCCTTGAGGGCATCCTCCTTGGATCATAAAATCGGGAATTACACGATGAAATTTTAATCCATCGTAGTATGGGGTTCCCATTTCTTTTATATCATTTTTAATAGCACCTTCAACAAGACCGACAAAATTACCGACCGTTCCAGGTGTTTTATCGTAAGTTAATTGAATTTTAATTGAACCTTTATCAGTGCTAAAAACAGCAAATATTCCTTCTTGCATTTTTTGATTATTTAAAAACGAGTGTGAAGATAATAATAGTTAATCAATGAAAGTTGATTTACTTCAATTACCTACTTCACTAATAAATTTGAGGCGATATAGTCGCAATTCATCTTCTTCATAGTCATCATCGAACTCATCCATGGCAGTGGCGATATCATCTGTCTCAGCTTCCATGAAATAGTCCATCAATTCATCCATTTGATCTTCATCAAAGAGCTCTCTTATCCAGTAATCAATATTAAGCTTAGTGCCTGAAAAGACAATCGTTTCCATTTCAGTAATCAAAGCTGGCATTTCCATGCCTTTTGCAGAAGCGATATCTTCAAGCGATAGTTTTCGGTCAACACTTTGAATTAAATATAATTTTAAGGCAGAGTTGGCACCTGTACTTTTTATTATAAGATCATCAGGTCGGGTAATGTCATTTTCCTCAACATAATTATTGATTAATTCAACAAACTTATTGCCGTAGCGTTTTGCCTTTCCCTTTCCTACCCCATTGATATGACTCATTTCCAGTTCAGTGATAGGGTACTTCAACGCCATATCTTCCAATGAATACTCCTGAAAAACAGCATATGGTGGAACATCTGATTCTTCAGCAACCTTTTTTCTTAAGGAGCGTAACAAATCCATTAAAACTTCATCTGTGCTAACCTGAGACTTGTTTACTATTGTATGCGTATGGTTATCCTCATAGCTGTGATCATCAGTCATCATGAAAGTATCCCCATTTTCTAGGAAGTCTCTTGCGATATCAGTCAGTTTAATAACACCATAGGTCTCAATTTCCTTCCTGAAAAAACCAGCAACGAGCGACTGACGTAGTAGTGCCATCCAAAATTTCGAATCTTGATCTTTACCCAAACCGAAAAAGGGTTTTTCATGCGTTTTGTGAGACAAAATCAAGGCATTCTTTTCCCCAACTAGGGTTTTTACGATTTCTTTTGATTTATATTTTTCTTTGGTATCTGCTACTATCTGAATTAAACATTTGAGGTGATCGCTCGCCTCTCTCTTAGACTTTGGAAAGCGCATATTATCATCCATATCTGCGCCTTCTCCATTTTCAGAATCGAAAACTTCACCAAAATAATGTAAGATAAATTTCCTTCTTGAGATTGAGGTCTCGGCATAAGCAACCATCTCATTCAATAGGGCAAAGCCGACCTCTTGTTCAGCAACTGGTTTACCGGACATAAATTTCTCAAGCTTTTCAATGTCTTTATAGGAATAAAAAGCCAAGCAATGTCCCTCTCCACCATCTCTTCCTGCCCGTCCAGTTTCTTGATAATAACTCTCAATACTTTTGGGAATATCGTGATGAATAACAAATCTAACATCTGGCTTGTCAATCCCCATACCGAAGGCTATTGTTGCAACAATGACATCGCAGTCCTCTTTTAGGAACATATCTTGATTTCTTATTCTGGTTTTAGAGTCCAAACCAGCGTGGTAGGGTAATGCATTGACACCGTTCACCTGAAGTACCTCTGCAAGCTCCTCAACCCGCTTTCTAGAGAGACAATATACAATACCAGATTTTCCTGCATTACTTTTTATGAATTTAACAATGTCTGTATCTACCTGAGGTGTTTTTGTTCGAACTTCATAATATAAGTTTGGTCGATTAAAAGAAGACTTAAATACCTTGGCGTCACTGATCTTAAGGTTCTTTAAAATATCTTCCTGAACTTTTGGAGTTGCAGTAGCCGTCAAGGCAATGGTAGGTATTTTTTGATCTATTTGATTAATGATCAACCTCAAGTTCCTGTATTCTGGTCGGAAGTCATGTCCCCATTCAGAGATGCAGTGTGCCTCATCGACCGCTAAAAAGGATATTTTAATTCCTTTAAAAAAATCAATAGTCTCTTTTTTCGCCAATGACTCTGGTGCTACATAGAGCAGTTTTGTTATTCCAGAGGTCAAATCATCTTTTACTCGTTTGGTATCTGTCTTATTAAGGGATGAATTCAAAACATGTGCAATCCCATCATTTGATGATATACCTCTAATGGCATCGACCTGATTTTTCATCAAAGCAATAAGAGGTGAGACTACTATGGCAGTTCCTTCTGAAATCAATGCAGGCAACTGGTAGCAGAGAGATTTACCTCCACCAGTAGGCATAATAACAAAGGTGTTTTCGTTAGAAAGTAAGTTTTCAATAACTGGTTCCTGAAGTCCTTTAAATGTAGAAAATCCAAAAAAGTTTTTTAGAGATAATTTTAAATTACTCGCTTTGTCCAATAGGAAGGGTTTAATTTCAAAAAATAGCTAAATTTGTAAATACAAGATAAGTGATTTAACAAAAAAAAACTAATCAAAAAAATATAAATTGAGTGATTCCGCTCGTATTATCAAAATTGCTCGAGACACTATCAAAATCGAAGCGAAATCTTTAAGTTCACTCGAAAAATCTATTGGAGAGGATTTTTACCAGATTGTAAAGAAAATATTCGACAGCAAAGGTAGAGTTGTAATTTGTGGATTAGGCAAAAGTGGACTCATAGGCATGAAAATTGCCGCTACCTTGAACTCCACAGGAACAGCTGCAGTTTTTGTTCATGCTGGTGATGCTACCCACGGTGATATCGGCACTGTCAAAAAGGAAGATATTTTTATTGCTATTTCGAAGAGTGGTAATACCCAAGAAATTTCGGACTTGATACCGTTTATTAAAAATAACGGTAATACCTTAATCGGAATGACTGCCAATCGAACCTCTACTTTAGCAAAAAAATCAGACTTGATTCTTTTTACTCCAGTTGAAAAAGAGGCATGTCCTCACAATCTGGCACCTACCACCAGCACAACCTCACAGTTGGCTGCTGGGGATGCTTTAGCAATGGCCTTAATGGAATTGAACGATTTTAAACCTATAGATTTTGCAAATCTTCATCCCTCGGGAAGTTTGGGTAAAAAACTCAATTTAAAAGTTCGTGACTTATTGAAGGATGATCTCAAGCCACAGGTTGTACCAGAAGATAGCATGAAAGATGTTATTTTTGAAATCTCTGAGAAAAGACTGGGTGCTACAGTTGTAATTGACAATAACAAAATTAAAGGAATGATTACTGATGGTGACATCAGAAGGGTACTTGAAAAACAAAATGATATCCGTGGATTGATTGCTTCAGAATTAATGAATGAAAGACCTATAAGTGTCCATGAGGATTCAATGGCAGTCGATGCGCTTTCAGTAATGCAAAACAAAAAAATTAACCATTTAATTGTCACGGGTATTGAGAACTCCTACATGGGCATTGTCCATATCCAAGATTTTATAAAAGAAGGACTGAGTAAATGAAAAATCCAAATGAAATGTCTTTTTTGGACCACCTAGAAGACTTGAGATGGCATTTAATTCGTTCTTCTTTAGCAATATTAGTTTTAGCCTCTCTGGCTTTTGTCGCCAAAGATTTGATATTTGACACAATCATCTTCGGACCAAAAAAAATAGATTTTCCAACTTATCAATGGTTTTGTAGCCTGTCCCAATCCTTTGGACAAGGAGACAGTTTTTGTATAACTGAAATGCCATTTAGAATTCAAAGCAGAACGGTAGCAGGTCAGTTTTCAGCTCATTTATGGACTTCAATTTTGGCAGGGTTCATTGTTGCTTTTCCTTATGTTATATATGAGTTTTGGCGCTTTGTCAGTCCAGGACTTCACGATAATGAAAGAAAGAATGCCAGAGGATTTATTTTTATAGCTTCTTTATTGTTTTTTATTGGTGTTTTATTTGGGTACTATGTGGTAACCCCATTATCCATTAATTTTTTGGGCAACTATACTGTTAGCGGCGAGGTTTTTAATGACTTTGATCTGAGTAGCTACATTGGCTTGCTAAGAGCCTCGGTTTTAGCAAGTGGACTTATTTTTGAATTACCGATCATCATTTATTTTTTAACTAGAGTGGGCATTGTCACCCCTAAATTTTTAAGTAAAAATCGAAAGTTTGCATTAGTGATTGTATTGAGTTTATCAGCCATCATAACCCCTCCAGATATTGTAAGTCAGATCATCGTCAGTATTCCATTACTCATTTTATACGAAGTAAGTATCTTTATATCAAAATTCACTTTCAGACGTTTGGAAAAGCAAATGCAAAACCTCTCCTAAATAAATGATACTAAGCGCAAAAAATATCGAAAAATCCTACAAGGGAAGAAAAGTAGTAAAGGGCATTTCTATTGCTGTTGAACAAGGAGAAATTGTAGGTTTATTAGGTCCGAACGGTGCAGGAAAAACCACTTCTTTCTACATGATCGTAGGATTAATTAAGCCTCAGGGCGGGTCGATTCTTTTGGATGATACCGATATTACCACTTTTCCCATGTACAAGCGCGCACAAAATGGGATTGGATATTTGGCACAAGAGGCATCTGTTTTTAGAAAACTAAGTGTGGAACAAAATATTCTTAGTGTGCTTCAATTGAGTGATTTATCTAAAAAGGAACAAAAAGAAAAAACTGAGGCATTACTTGAAGAATTTGGACTTACTCATATCCGTAAAAGCCGTGGCGATTTGCTCTCTGGTGGAGAAAGGAGAAGAACGGAAATCGCTCGAGCTCTGGCTACTGATCCAAAATTCGTTCTGCTGGATGAACCTTTTGCTGGGGTTGACCCAGTCGCAGTTGAAGATATTCAGCGCATTGTTGCTCATCTAAAGAAAAAAAATATCGGAATTCTGATAACAGATCATAACGTACAGGAGACCCTTGCCATTACCGATAAAACCTACCTAATGTTTGAAGGAAGTATACTTAAGGCTGGGGTTCCCGATGAACTGGCGAAAGATGAGATGGTAAGAAAAGTATACCTAGGTCAGAATTTTGAGTTGAGAAAAAAGAAAGTCGTTTTTTAAAAGACACCATAAATAATTATTTGAATGAAAATAAGAAAAGCTGAATCGGCTGATGTTTCATCCCTTTCACTTTTAATGAATGAAGGTTTTGGTTGGCAAATATCTGACTCTTTCTCTTCATCATTTTTATCGAGTGATCACATCACGTGTTTGATTGCTGAGAATGAAAAAGGAGAGGTGATGGGAACAGCTTCCCTCCATTTATTGCAAAAAATCGATCGGAAACTGGGAATAATAGAAGATGTCGTAGTTTTTAAAAAATATAGAGGTAAAGCAGTAGGAGTTAGAATCATCGAGGAGTTAATTCAATTATCTAAAAATAAAAATTGCTACAAAGTTATTCTAAACACTAAAGAAGATAATTTATCCTATTACGAAAAAATCGGTTTCACCAAGAAACAATTACAAATGGAATTAAGACATAGATAATATGTGTGGTATAGTTGCATATATCGGAAAAAAAGACCCACAACACTTATTGATGGAAGGTTTAAAACGGCTGGAATACAGGGGGTATGACAGTGCAGGAATCTTTTTATGTAGTTCTAGCGATCACCAATTGTCCAAAATTACAGGAAAAGTTAATGAGCTTTCAAAAATTCTCGAAATAAAGCCCAGTATCAAACCCCATTTAGGAATCGGGCATACACGTTGGGCTACCCATGGGGTGCCGAATGACACCAATGCTCACCCCCACCGTTCCAATAGCGGTAATTTATTTATGGTTCACAATGGGATAATCGAAAACTATGATACCCTAAAAAAAGAACTTGTAAAGCGGGGATATTCGTTTTATTCCGATACTGATTCAGAGGTACTAGTAAACTTGATTGAAGAAATCCAAGCCAAAGAAAACATCGAATTGGCTAAAGCAGTTCAAATTGCTTTAAATCAAGTAGTAGGTGCCTACGGAATTGTGCTTTGTGATATACGAAAACCTGATGAATTGGTTGTTGCCCGATTAGGTAGCCCCCTTGCCATTGGTTTGGGAGAAGATAGTTTTTTTGTTGGCTCCGATGCTACACCTTTTTTAGATTATACTCGCAAGGTTGTTTATTTAGAAGATAACGAAATTGCAGTTTTGTCAAAAACAGGTAACATAAATATTAAAAATATCATAAGTGACCAATCCGTTAACCCCTATGTCGAGGAACTAAAATGGAACTTAAACAGTATTCAAAAAGGAGGGTTCGAACATTTTATGCTCAAGGAAATTCACGAACAGCCAAAAGCCATTAGTGATACCCTCAGAGGAAGATTATTGGTCGATCAAGGTAAAATTCAGATCAATAGTCTGAATGAATTCAAGGACAAATTTCTTAACGCAAAAAGAATAATTATCGTTGCCTGTGGAACCTCTTGGCATGCTGGATTGGTCGGAGAATATTTGCTGGAACACTTTGTTAGAATTCCAGTAGAGGTAGAGTACGCCTCAGAATTTCGTTATCGTGATCCCATCATACAAAAAGATGATATTGTGATTTGTATATCGCAATCTGGAGAGACAGCTGACACACTTGCAGCACTTAAAATTGCCAAAGAAAAAGGAGCCTTTATCTATGGAATATGTAACGTGGTAGGCTCCTCAATATCCAGAGAAACACACTCGGGAATTTATACCCATGCAGGGCCTGAAATTGGGGTTGCATCAACCAAAGCTTTTACCACTCAAATTACGGTACTTACTCTAATAGCGCTAAAACTAGCTGAGCTTAAAAAAACAATTGATCCAGAGCAACTTAGTGCTTATCAATTGGAATTGTCTCAAATCCCAGAAAAAATAGCACAGCTTATCAAAACTGCTCCCTCCATTGAGACCATTGCCAAAGATTACTCGGATTCTCAAAACTGTATCTATTTGGGGAGGGGATATAATTTCCCAGTTGCCCTAGAAGGAGCGCTCAAACTTAAAGAAATTTCCTACATACATGCAGAGGGTTATCCTGCCGCCGAAATGAAACACGGGCCTATTGCGTTGATTGATAAAAAAATGCCTGTAGTGGTAATTGCAACCAAAAAAACAAACTATGAAAAGGTGGTCAGCAATATCCAAGAAATCAAATCAAGGGAAGGAAGAATAGTTGCGATTGTATCGGAGGGTGATGAAACAGTAGCTAGTTTGGCCAACCATGTCATTGAAATTCCTAACGTATCAGAGTGCTTTACTCCAATTTTTGCTACCATTCCTCTTCAACTATTATCCTATCATATCGCCATTATACGCGGTTGTGATGTTGACCAACCCAGAAACCTAGCGAAATCCGTTACTGTGGAGTAGTAAGTTTATCTATTTGTTTTTTGGGATAGAAAAAAATCTTCAATTCCCAATTTTCAAAATACTTATTTTGACAAGGTTCAGCACCAAATAAAATAAAACTGCCAAACAGATTCCTCCCAAACCAAAAAACACTACAAAGACCGGAGCTACCACAATGATTAATATTCTTAAAACCAGGTCAACAGTACCAGTGGTAAATGATTTAAATGAAAATAAAATCAAGTTAGTATTCATTAAAACAATAAAAAGAATTGCCAACATAATCAACGCAGGGTTGGAAATAAGTACTGGTTTTAAAAAGGCAAAGTCAGGGTGACGAACAATTAAAGGAAGTGCGCCAAAAAACATTGCCATAGCAGGAGTAGGCAAGCCTATAAAATTTTTTATCTGGGATCCATCTAGATTAAAACGCGCTAGCCTAAAAGCGGCGCCTAGGGGTAAAATAAATCCGATAAATACCCAAGGGATAAATTCAACTACAGTATTTATTGGCCAGCCTACAGCTATTTCAATTGGATGGTTTCCTGCCAAAACAAATAATTGCGACAATATAATTCCTGGAGCAAGACCTGAAGTTATCATATCAGCCATTGAATCCAACTGAACCCCCAGCTGACTTTCGACATTTAATAACCTTGCTAAAAGTCCATCCCATACATCAAAAAAAACCCCTGCAAGCAGAAAGATAAAGGCGGTTTCAAATTGAAAAATATAAGCGAAATAGATTGAAAAACAGCCCGACAATAGATTTAAGGAAGTAAAAAAATGTGGAACTGATTGTTTAATCATTAGCTTTGTCTAGAACTATTTATAAATAATATTTCGGCAAAATAAGGTTTGATATTTTAAGAAAAAAATCCACTGACATAAAATAAATGATTTTTTCCAAAAAACCCATTCTACTCTCCATACTTTCGGGAGTTTTGTTGACCCTATCATGGCCAGTTAATGGGCTTTCATTTCTTATTTTTATTGGGCTTATTCCACTTTTATTTCTAGAGCATCAAATCGCTACAGACAATAAAAAAAGAAAAAAAGCAAGACTTTTTGCCTACAGCTTCCTCAGCTTTTTTATTTGGAATTTGGGAACTACTTGGTGGATTATTAATTCCTCTGTTTTCGGGATGGTTTTTGCAGTTGTTTGCAATACTCTCTTTTATACTTTTTTGATTATGCTTTTCCATTGGGTCAAAAAAAGGTTGCCCTTGAGAACAGCCTATGTTTTTTTGGTCACTCTTTGGATTGCATTTGAGAAATTCCACTTAGAATGGGAGTTTTCATGGCCTTGGTTAAACTTAGGAAATGTATTTTCTGAGGATATACATTGGGTTCAATGGTATGAATATACAGGTGTTTTTGGTGGAAGCCTTTGGGTGTTAATTATCAACATCGGTGTGTTTGAAGCATTGAAAAATCACCCACCCAATTTAAAAAGTTCAAAATGGGTTATCAAACTCAGCCCTTGGCTAATTGGTATTGCAATACCAATTATTATTTCGGGTATAATTTTTACAACCCAATCAACAAAAAATGCAAATACTGAAGTTTTACTTCTACAGCCCAATATTGACCCATATGATGAAAAATACGATAAGGACAATCGTTACTTTTATAATTTAATGGTTGAGCTTTTTAGTGAAAAGATTACCGAGAATACACATTATTTTTTTACCCCCGAAACTTATTTTGCATCTGGCTTGGGAGAACCCCTTAAAGAGTTTGATAAAAGTTTGCTTTATAAAGATCTGGATTCTCTGCTTCAGGCGTTCCCTAAAACACAATTAATTACTGGAATCCAGTCCTATAATCTCTACAGCACAGACACGGAGCCAACACCAACTGCTAATGAAATGAGTAAGGGAATTTGGGTAGATTTTTATAATTCTGCATTAAAAATGCAAAATGGAACTCCGCCCGAATTTTATCATAAATCAAAGCTCGTTGTGGGCGTTGAAAATATGCCTTACAAAAGTTTCTTTAAACCCATTATAGGGGAATTCCTACTCGATCTCGGTGGAACCGTTTCAAGCAGGGTAACACAAAAAGAAAGAAGCGTATTTCAACACGAAACAATTGATTTAAAGGTTGGGCCTATAATTTGTTACGAATCCATTTATGGAGCATTTGTTACTGAATACGTGAGAAAAGGTGCTGATTTTTTAGCAATTATAACCAATGACGCATGGTGGGGAAATACTGCAGGACATAGACAATTACTCAGCTACGCAAGGTTAAGAGCGATCGAAAACAGAAGAAGTATCGTCAGGAGTGCAAATACAGGAATCTCAGCAATTATAAATGAAAAAGGAGAAGTCTTAAAACAATTAGCTTACGGTGAGAGAGGAGTATTGCGCGGTAGCTTTGCGCCAGCCAGCGAAATTACTTTTTATACCCAATACGGCGATTATATTGCTCGTTGGTCTGGGTTTATTATGGTTTTATTTTTCTTAATTGCGTTGAGCGGGCGATTAAAACAAGGTGATCGTTTCAAATGATTTTAATAAAATTAAAAACCTTTGATTAAGGAAAAACAAAAATTCTTGATAAATCCAAAATGAATAATTATTAGTATTTTTGACTGACTATACCCGAAAGATACGAGGTTAAAAACTCATCTGACTCTTATTTGATTAATGGAAGTGATTAATATGGCTAGATTTAAATTATATACTAAAACTGGTGACGATGGAACTACAGGCTTGCTTTCTGGTAAGCGGGTAAGTAAACACCATGTTAGAATAAAAGCTTACGGCACCGTTGATGAGCTGAATGTTTGGGTTGGAATGCTTAGGAATTTCAAATCTGATAAAGATACTCAAGACACCCTTATCAAAATCCAACAAGAACTGATGACAATGGGCTCGCAATTAGCTGATGACGCGGCGTTTGAAGTTTCAAAGTTGGTCAATATTCTCGAACCTATTGATGAGGAGAATGTTCTTTTTTTAGAAAATCAAATTGACAAATTAAGCAACGCGCTACCCGAATTAAAAAACTTCGTAATTCCTGGCGGCCACCAAGCAGTTTCCTATACCCATCTTGCCCGATGCACATGTAGAAAAGCCGAGAGGTTTATTACAGAGCTTAATCAGGTAGAAAGTGTCCCTGAGATAATTATTGCCTACATCAATAGGCTCTCTGATTATCTTTTTGTTCTATCCCGAAAATTTGCTCATGATCTATCTGTTAGCGAAATAAAATGGGTTCCTCAAAAAAAATAGGGGTCGTAACTTGTCTAATTCCATTAAAAATTTATTTTTGCACAAATTTGTTGACCTATGTATTGGACATTAGAACTTGCATCCTACCTAAGTGACGCTCCTTGGCCCGCAACCAAAGACGAATTGATTGATTTCTCTATCCGAACTGGTGCTCCCCTCGAGGTGGTTGAAAATCTTCAGTCTATGGAAGATGAAGGGGATGTATACGAGTCAATAGAAGAAATTTGGCCTGATTTTCCAACCGAAGAAGACTACCTCTGGAACGAGGATGAATATTAATCTTCTAAATCTAAAAGTAAAAGTCTCTCTAGAGGCTTTTTTTTTATTTATTTTTATTGCGATTTAAAATAACCGAATGAGCCTATTAAATTCAGTTTTAAAAGTATTTGTAGGGGATAAAACCAAAAAAGACCTCGCTGGAATACTACCCCTTGTAAGCGAAATCAATCAATATTTTGATTCCTACAACGAGCTTAGTAATGACCAACTAAGAAATAAAACCCAGGGGTTTAAAGACCTCATCAATAAAAACCTCAATCAAGTTCAAGATCAAATCAACGAGTTGAAAATTGAAATCAATCAGACAGATGATATTGATCAAAAAGAAAACTTATACCAGCAAGTGGATGATTTGACAACACAAATCAGAGAAATTACTGCTGAGACACTAGAAAAAATATTACCTGAAGCCTTTGCTGTGGTTAAAGAAACAGCTCGTAGATTTGTAGAAAATACCTCAATTGAAGTCACGGCGAGTGAGTTTGATAGAATGCTTTCCCAAAACAAATCCTACATCAAGCTAAGCGGTGACAAAGCTCATTGGTCAAATTCTTGGGATGCAGCAGGAAAGCCCGTTGTGTGGGATATGATTCATTATGATGTTCAACTTATTGGTGGAATCGTATTACATCAAGGAAAGATTGCTGAAATGCAAACAGGAGAAGGTAAAACCTTAGTCGCTACATTGCCTGTTTACCTCAATGCACTTACCGGTCGAGGTGTTCACTTGGTTACCGTAAACGATTATCTCGCCAAAAGAGACAGTGCTTGGATGGGACCTCTATTTGAATTCCATGGCCTCAGCGTCGATTGTATTGACTACCACAAACCCAACAGTCCTCAGAGACGAAAAGCCTACCACGCCGATATTACCTATGGCACTAACAATGAATTTGGTTTTGATTACTTAAGAGATAATATGGCTCATACACCCGAAGATCTGGTACAACCAAAACACCATTACGCCATTGTAGATGAGGTAGATTCTGTTCTAATTGACGATGCACGTACCCCACTGATCATCTCAGGCCCTACACCAGAGGGCGATAGACATGAGTTTGATCTTTTAAAACCTAAAGTGTCATCATTGGTTGCAAAACAACGAACCTATCTAACAGGAGTTTTAGCTGAAGCCAAGAAAAAAATTACTGAAGGTGACACCAAAGAAGGTGGAATTCTTTTATTAAGAGTTTATCGAGGACTACCCAAAAACAAAAGTTTAATTAAGTTCCTAAGTCAGGAAGGGGTCAAACAACTACTCCAAAAGACTGAGAACTTTTATATGCAGGACAACAACAGGGAAATGCATCAGATTGATGCTGAACTGTTTTTTACCATAGACGAAAAAAATAACCAAATCGAATTGACAGATAAAGGAATTGAAACCTTATCGTCAGATGTAGAAGATAAAAACTTTTTTGTGCTTCCAGATATAGGAGGTGAAATTGCTAAAATTGAAGTACAGGAACTCGAACCCAAAGAGGAAGCCCTTCTCAAAGAGGAACTATTTAAAGAATTTAGTGTTAAGGGGGAACGGATTCATTCAATGAACCAATTGTTTAAAGCTTACACGCTTTTCGAAAAAGACATTGAATATGTGGTGATGGAAAACAAAGTGATGATCGTCGATGAACAAACTGGACGAATCATGGATGGTAGAAGATATTCTGACGGACTACACCAAGCTATCGAGGCTAAAGAAAATGTAAAAATTGAGGCAGCAACCCAAACATTTGCGACAATAACCTTGCAAAACTATTTCAGAATGTATGAAAAACTTTCTGGAATGACAGGAACTGCGATCACTGAGGCAGGAGAGTTTTGGGAGATTTACAAACTTGATGTGATTGAAATTCCCACCAATCGCCCTATTGCGCGAAAGGACCGGGAAGATTTAATTTATAAGACCAAGAGGGAAAAATACAATGCCGTTATTGAGGAAGTCACCGCGCTCTCAAAAGCTGGTAGACCCATTTTGATTGGTACTACCTCAGTGGAAATATCTGAGCTTTTAAGTAAAATGCTCCATATCAGAAAAATACACCACAACGTTTTAAACGCAAAATTACACAAGAAAGAAGCCGACATTGTCGCCGAAGCAGGAAACCCTGGAGTGGTAACTATTGCGACTAATATGGCAGGTCGTGGAACAGATATTAAACTTTCAGATAAAGTTAAACAGGCAGGTGGATTAGCGATTATTGGAACAGAAAGACATGACTCACGCAGGGTAGATCGCCAGCTTCGAGGTCGTTCCGGACGACAGGGTGATCCTGGAAGTTCCCAATTCTATGTATCACTAGAGGATAACTTGATGAGACTCTTTGGTTCAGAACGCGTAGCTAAGGTAATGGACAGAATGGGTCTTGAAGAAGGTGAAGTCATTCAGCATTCTATGATGACTAAGTCCATTGAACGTGCCCAGAAAAAAGTTGAAGAAAATAATTTTGGCATACGAAAAAGATTACTCGAGTATGATGATGTAATGAGCGCCCAGCGGGAAGTAATTTATAAAAGAAGAAAACACGCCCTAAGCGGAACAAGGCTCAAATTGGACATCGCCAACATACTTTTCGAGACCTGTGAGGAAATCGTTATGACCAATAAGGGGTCGAGTGATTTCAAAAATTTTGAATTTGAGTTGATTAGTAACTTCTCAATGACTTCACCGATTGACGCGGAAGAGTTTAAGGAAACTCCTGATAATGAGATTATTAACAAACTATTTGAACTTCTTAATCAAAATTATAGTGATAAAATTGCTGCAAACGCAGCATTAGCTTTTCCGGTCATCAAAAATGTTTATGAAAGACCTGGCAATACCTACGAAAGGATAGTGGTTCCTTTTACTGATGGTATCAAAACCTTAAACGTAGTGACTAATCTTAAAAAAGCATACGAAAGTGAGGGGAAATACTTGATTGAGGACTTTGAAAGAAACATTACTTTGGCACTGATAGACGAAGCTTGGAAGACTCACCTCAGAAAAATGGATGAACTTAAACAATCGGTTCAACTAGCGGTTCATGAACAAAAAGATCCTTTACTGATATACAAGTTTGAGGCATTTGAGCTTTTCAAGATTATGATCAATAGTTTGAATAAAGAAGTCCTATCCTTCTTGTTTAAGGGTGGGTTACCCCAACAAAGTGAATCGCAAATTCAAGAAGCCAAAAAACCTGTTACTCCAAAGGGATATAAAACCACCAAAGATGAAGTATACAACACGGATGAACTTGCCCAGAGAAATCGAAGTGCAGGTGCAGCAGCGGGGGGTCCTCAACGCACTGCCGTAGAAACCATCATAAGAGAGATGCCAAAAATTGGTAGAAATGAAAAGGTGGTCATCAAAAATGTTAGTACTGGCGAAACCAAAACCGTCAAATTCAAACAAGCAGAACCCCTAATAAAAAAAGGTGAGTGGGTCATAAGCAATTAAATTTATAAATTAGTGAGGTATTAAAATTGCTTCATGGAGGTTTATGCAAACGTTTTATTATGGGTTATACCAATCTTCATTGTGTTAATTCTTATTGAGATTGTCTACGGACACATTAAGAAAAAGCAGACTTACACTTATATGGACACCCTATCCAGCCTTAGTTCTGGAATGACCAATATTCTAAAGGATATCTTGGGGTTAGTCGTTGTTGTGATCTCCTACCCCTATTTACTTGGTAAATTATCGATTTTCACCATAGAAAACTCACTTTTGGTTTATATCGTAGCATTTATATGTGTAGATTTTTCTGGTTACTGGACGCACCGCTTGAATCACAAAATCAATCTTTTTTGGAATCAACACATAATCCACCACAGCAGTGAGGAATTTAACTTGGCCTGTGCGCTAAGACAAAGTTTTTCAGATTTAATAGGCTATACGGCATTGTTTTTAATTCCTGCCGCTGTTGTGGGTGTACCTGCCGAGGTAATTACTCTCTTGGCTCCGCTGCATTTGTTTGGTCAATTTTGGTATCACACCCAACATATTGGAAAACTTGGATTTCTTGAATATTTTTTAGTTACCCCATCACAACATCGCGTGCATCACGCTATCAACCCCATTTATATTGATAAAAATCTCGCACCTATATTTTGTGTATGGGATCGTTGGTTTGGTACATTTCAAGAAGAATTGGCGGATGAACCTCCAGTATACGGAGTCTTAAAACCTGTACGTACCTGGAACCCTATAATCATAAATTTTCAACACCTTTGGGGATTGATTTTTGACGCTTGGTACACCCGATCATGGAAAGAAAAGCTAACACTTTGGTGGCAGCCAACAGGTTACCGGCCTATAGATGTGAAGGAAAGATTTCCGAGAAAATTAGTTACCGAAATTAATGAAATGGAAAAATACAATCCACAAGCTGGAGTTCTGAAAAGAAGTTGGGCATTGTTTCAATGGTTGGGAACAACTTCGATGCTATTCCTATTATTAGCAAACTACCCTGATTTTGGGAATTTTCAAGCGCTACTTTTTGGAGGGCTCATATTGCTCAGTATTTCTGGATATACCTCTGTGATGGATGGTCACCATTGGGCATATAATTTTGAAATCGCTCGAAATTTTATTGGTTTATTATTTTTTATTATTCCCAATCAAAATATTTTTTACTTGGGTACAATGCCATGGTTGTTCTATTTTGGTTTGACCTATTTCAGTTTAAGCCTTATGAGTTCTTTATTTCTTGACGAGCGATTGAAAATTAATTTACTTAATGAGGGCTAAAAAAAAAGTACTCATACTAGGCCCTGCCCACCCCTATCGTGGTGGGATAGCAGAGACACAAAATTACATAGCGCAAAAACTTTCACAATTAGGGCACGAAGTAATGGTTTACACCTTTACATTTCAATACCCTAGAATACTTTTTCCAGGTAAAACTCAGTACAGCTCAAGTCCAATTCCCAAGGGCATTAAAATAAATAGAAAGGTTCACAGTATCAACCTATTTAACTGGATTAAAGTGGCGAATCAAATCAATGAATATGCGCCCGAAATTGTTCTTTTTCGCTACTGGACGCCATTTCTGGCCCCTTGTTGGAATGGTATCGCAAGAGGTCTTCATAAAAAAATAATCAAAGTTGCTCTGGTTGATAACTGGCTACCGCATGAACGTAAGCCTTGGGATGGAATCATGAATAATTTATTTGCAAGTAAAATGGATGCATTTTCTACGCTTTCTAATGCCGTTGCCAATGAAATCAAAATTAACCAACCCAATAAACCCATCTGGTCAGGTTTTCATCCTATTCCCGAAAATCTCCCTAGCACAATTTTAAAGGAAGAAGCAAGAAGAAAATTAGGTTGGCCTGAGGATGAAAAAATTGTTTTATTTTTTGGACTGATAAGAAAATACAAGGGGTTAGACTTATTAATCAAAGCCTTTTCAAAAGAGCCATTAAAATCTTCAAACGCCCTTTTGGTCATTGTTGGTGAAGCCTATGAAAAAATAGAAAAATACACAAGACTTATTGAAGATCTTCAACTGAAAGATCGTATTATATGTGACTTTAATTACGCGAATGCCGATCGAGCGAGGGATGTTATTTGTGCAGCAGATGTAGTAGCCCAGACCTATCGAAGCGCGACCCAAAGTGGTGTAACTCCCCTAGCATATTACTATCAAACACCATTATTAGTCTCTGATCTTCCTGGATTAAAAGATCCTATTGAAAAGGACGATACAGGAATTGTAACTGAAAATTCACCGAGAAAAATTGCTGAAAACTTATTTGAAATATTAAAAAATAATACCCTTTTAAAATATCAAAAAAAATTAAGTAATGCATCAAATAAGTATACTTGGGAATCCTATAGCGAATTAATGCTAAAGTTTATCCAGGGTTTTAACGAGCGCTAATAAAACTAAATTTGTAATTTTAAAAAAACTACAACAATGAAATACTTATCGATATCTCTTTTGTTTTTATTACTTGTTTCGTGTGATAATAAACTGCGTCAAGATAGCGATATCCCCCCCAATGTGGTAATCGTTTTTACTGATGATCAAGGCTATCAAGACTTAAGCTGTTTTGGCTCGCCAAATATACATACCCCTAACCTGGATCAAATGGCAAAAGAGGGGATTCGACTGACTAGCTTCTACGCTGCTCAGGCAGTTTGTTCGGCTTCAAGAGCAGCACTTTTAACAGGCTGTTACCCAAATCGGATTGGAATATCTGGTGCTTTGTTTCCATATCACAATGTTGGAATCAATCCTGAGGAAACAACTCTAGCTGAGATGCTAAAAGCAAAAGGCTATAAGACTGGGATATTTGGCAAATGGCACTTGGGTCATAAACCTAAATTTTTACCTAATAATCATGGATTTGATGAATTCATGGGAATCCCATACTCCAATGATATGTGGCCAGTAGACTACGATGGAAATCAAGTCCCCGCTGATCACAAATTGGCAAAAAGATACCCTCAATTACCTTTTTTTAAGGATTTTGAGGTGGTGAAAGAAATTCGCACTTTACAAGATCAAGGCCAATTGACAACAGAACTAACCGAGGCCGCTGTCGATTTTATTGAACGAAATAAAGAAAATCCTTTTTTCTTGTATGTTCCACACCCTATGCCTCATACCCCAATTGCTGTCTCGGATAAGTTTGAAGGAAAAAGTGAACAAGGATTATATGGCGATGTGATAATGGAAATTGATTGGTCTGTCGGGCAAATTTTAAATAAATTAAAAGAACATCAACTCCATGAAAATACGTTATTCATCTTTACAAGTGATAATGGTCCTTGGTTGAGCTTTGGAAATCATGCTGGTAGTGCATCTCCTTTAAGAGAGGGTAAAGGAACGGCTTGGGAAGGTGGACAAAGAGAACCTACAGTCATATATTATCCTAAAAAAATTAGTCCCGGAAGAACTATTGACACCCAAATGATGGCTATTGATATATTACCAACTATTGCAGAGGTTACTGGAAGTGATTTACCTATGAAAAAGATTGATGGTAAAAGCGTGTGGAAAATTTGGACTGGGGATAGCGATCAAAGTCCACACGAAGCCTATTTCTTTTATTACAGACGTAATGATCTGCATGGTGTTAGATATAAAAATTGGAAGCTATATTTTCCCCACAAATACAGATCACTTAATGGAAAACCCGCAGGGATGGACGCTTATCAGGCGAAGTATGATATGAATGAGTTGAAAAAAATTGAATTATACGATCTGTCAGCCGACATCAGCGAAACCACAGATGTAGCACAACAAAATCCTGATGTAGTTGAAAAAATTAAATCTCTCGCAGATGATATGAGAAATGAATTAGGCGATGGTCTGTACCAAATTGAGGGTTCAGAAAATCGACCAATTGGAACTTTAGATTAATTAATAAAAAATGAAAACCATGATCCTGCTGCTAAGTTTAATATTGATAAATCAATGCAACATTGGTGCCCCACCGCCAGAAAATAGACAAAATCCAGTTTGGGAACCCATTGAAAATTATCAAAATAAATCTAAGGCTTATTTTGCATCTGGCTGCTTTTGGTGTGTAGAATACATATACGAAAGTTTAGATGGGGTTGACGAAGCCTTCTCAGGTTATGCGGGGGGTAAAACAAAAAACCCCAACTACTATCAGATTACTACGGGAAGAACTGGTCATGCCGAGACTGTTGAAGTAATTTACGACCCTAATATAATTAGTTTTAAAACCCTGCTGGAGGTGTTTTTTGACTCTCATGATCCTACACTACTCAATCAGCAAGGTCCCGATCGAGGAACACAATACCGTTCCGTTGCCTTTTATCAGAATGATGAGGAGAAAAAGATCATTATAGATTATATCAATAAATTAACAGCAGAAAGGGTCTTTGATAAAAAGATCGTCACAGAGGTAAAGCCTCTAAAAAAATTCTATTATGCTGAGGAATACCATCAGGATTATGAGGTTAATAACCCAACTGACCTCTATATTCTAAATATTTCAAAACCAAGGTTTAATGATTTTAAAGTAAAGTCGCCTGAATTGTTAAAGGAAAATCACTAATCCCTCAATATATTATCGGTGGTGAGATTGGTTTCCAAACCAAATAAAAAATAAAACCTGACAATGAACCAAAAACGACACCAGACAATACGTCTAATGGGTAGTGGACACCTATATAAATCCTGCTGTAGGCAATGAGACTAGCCAGCACTAATAAAATCAAGGGAATTATTTTGGCTCTGGACTTGAGAATTAAAGAAAAGAAAACCGCGAGTGCAAAAGAGTTGGAAGCATGTCCAGAAAAATAGCCATAGCTGCCCCCACAATTGGGCTTTACTAACCTGACCAATCCCTCAAGTAAAGGTTCGTGACATGGACGTAAGCGCTGAAAGCCGTATTTAAATAAATTGGTAACTTGATCTGTTACCAAGACCAATAGGCCTACAATAACTAATAGTATCAAAAAAGATTTTAAGTTGGTTTTTTTTAGAAAATAAGTCAGTACAACCAAATAAACTGAAACGTTTACTGCCTTGTTAGTCATGAACATCCAAAATGCATCAAAGGGAATTGACCCCATGCCATTAAGCGATAGAAATAATTTATGATCGAAAGCTATAATTTCTTCCACCTATCACTCAAAGTTTTCCATTTCGCTATCATAAAATGCCAAAGCATCTTCAACAAGTTGAACAGTAAGAGATTCTAATTCCTCTCGATCCTCATTATCAAATTCTTCCATCCAATGGATATCATCATTGATCACATTGAGTAAAAAACGAGGATAGGCTGTGTGAATAACAAAAATAACGTCTTCCAATTCAGAGCTGTCTGCGATTAAAAATTTGGGCAAGTCCATATTTTTCATGCCTTGTTTTGTCTAATTAATTTTTTAGTAAGATACTGAAATCTACAGATCAAAAATAATGCAGAAACACTTAGTCCAACCAAAAGACCTATCCAAATACCATTGATGGCCCAAGTTGTGTTTATACCCAAATAATAACCTATAGGAAAACCAATAGCTCCATAGGCAACAAAAATCAGCAAAGCAGGTAAACTCACATCTTGCATGCCTCTTAATGCGCCCAAAACAACAGCTTGAACTCCATCGGCGATTTGAAAAAATCCTGCAATTAAAATTAAATCAGATGCCATACTAATCACCTCAATCACATCTGGAGGTACATTAGCGCCTGAGGTATTCAAATACATTAAAGGCAGATAGTCATTGGTTGATACAAATAAAAGACAGAAAATAAGATCCATCAATAATATAAGTAAGAAAGTAGATATAGCCACCCTTCTTAAATTATTGAAATCACCTTTACCTTTTTCATTTCCTGTCCTAATCATGGCAGTCACGCCAATGCCAATGGCAACCATATAGGTCATTGAAGACAAATTAAAAACAATTTGATTAGCGGCTTGCGGATTTTTGCCCAATAGACCTGACATCCAAATAGCTGAAGTGAAAAAGGTGACTTCAAAAAACATTTGTAATGCCGAGGGAAACCCCAGCGAAATAATTTTTTTAAAGTCATTAACGATTAACTTCACCCTAAACAGATTACGGTTATATCTCTTAAAAAATTTGTTTTTGCTAACACTATAGGCCATGAAAAATATCATGGAAAATCTGGATATTAAAGTTCCTATCGCTGCACCTTCAACCCCCATTTCAGGGAATCCCAATAAACCAAATATTAAAAGGTAATTCAAAATTACATTGATGACGTTTCCAATAAGGGTGGCGTACATCGCCAATCGGGTTTGAAAAAGCCCTTCTGCAAATTGTCTAAAGCCTTGAAAGCCAACCAAAGGAATTAATGAAATTGCAACCCAGAAAAGATAAGGTTGAGCTAATTTTACTACTGCTATCGGCTGTCCCATTTTAGTTAAGGCAGGTTGAGAAAATAAAACCAACGTTGCCAATAAAATTCCTAATGAAAAACACAGTATCAAACCATGCACATAGAACTGTCTCACCTTAGTATGGTTTTTGGCTCCAAAAGACTCAGCAATCAAGGGGGTGATTGCAGTCGAAAAACCGATACCCAATGACATGGCCACAAAAACAAAACTATTGCCGAGAGAGACCGCTGCCAATTCGGTTGGGCCCAATTGTCCTACCATTATATTATCGATCAGCTGAACTACAGTATGACCCAACATACCAATAACAACAGGATAAGCTAATTTGATATTATACCGAAACTCTTTAGTGTAACTACTTAAGTTCATTAAGATTTGAAAGGGTTTGAAAAAAACTACTCGAGTCCAATAAAGTCTGTCAGATAGATTAATGTAGCCATTGTAGCAGCACCAAGTTCTAGCTCTCGTTTATTGATTGTATCGAAAGTATCCATATCGGAATGATGATGAATAAAATAACGTTGAGAATCTGGTTTAAGACCAGACAACACCATAGCATCTTGTTTTAGTAAACTTACATCTGCGCCACTTCCTCCTCTGCTGAACAGGTGGATGTAGTATGGATCAAAATAAGGTTTCCATTTTAAAATTTTATTGAAATAATTGTCACTAGTATCGAAGATAAAGCCACGAGGAGTAAAAGCTCCGGAATCAGACTCCAATGCCAATAAATGCTTTTCTTTCTTTTTGGAAACAGCTTTTGCATAGGCTTTAGCACCGCGTGAGCCATTTTCCTCATTCATAAACAATACAACTCTCAAGGTGTTCTTTGGTTGGTAATTCATACGCTTTAAAACACGGACAACCTCCATTGATTGGACAACTCCGGAACCATCGTCATGTGCTCCATCGCCTAAATCCCAAGAGTCTAAATGAGCGCCTACTAAAATGACAGATTCAGGCGACTCTGAGCCATTAATTTGTCCAATTACGTTATATGATTTTACTTCTGGGAAATTCTTACAATCCTGTCTCAAAAAGAATCGCAAATTAGGATTCAATGAAATCATTGAACTCAAAAGTTCAGCGTCGTTGGTGCTAATTGCAGCCGCAGGAATTCGCTTACTAATTGGTAAAGACCCGTAACTCATAACTCCAGTGTGAGGATAGTCGTCCAAACGAAGATTCATTGACCTAACAATAACTGCTACCGCACCGAATTTTGCAGCTTCAGCTGCTCCGCTATAGCGTTGATCTACAGCTCCGGAATAGGCATCAAAAGTATTGACTAAACTTGCATCCATTGGTCGATTGAAAAAAACAATATTTCCTTTTATCTTATCCGCCCCAAGCCTTTCCAACTCAGAAATATTTTTGACTTCTATTACATTTGCTTTAATTCCACCAGTAGGGGTAGCAATAGAACCTCCAAGAGAACAGACATTAACATTAATGGTATTTCCAGGGCTAGACTCAATATTGGCATACTCAAATGTTCCCCGTACCCATTTTGGTACCATAACTGGCTGGAGCCAGACTGAATCTAATCCGATACTATCCAATTCATCTTTGGCCCACTTTATAGCTCTTTCAGCGTTTAGTGATCCTGACAGACGCCCGCCTATATTTTTACTTAAATGTTCCAACCAATTATAACTCTTGCCTTCGGTTAATACTTTTCTGTAAATTTCACTGATTTGATTTTCAACCTCGGTCTTTTGCTGGGCAATCATAAATTGAATTCCAAACAAAAAAACCAATAAGAAATTTCTAGGCATTATTTTAAGATTTAGGTTTTGATGCAAATTGCACTATGTCATTTCCAGTTACCGGGTTACCAGCAAGAATCATCAAACGTTCTACAACATTTCGTAACTCCCTGATATTTCCCGTCCAGGGGTAGTCCATCAATTGGGCTAAGGCATCTTTGGAAAAGGATTTTTTATCAACGCCTTGTTCAGTAGCAATATTATTTGAAAAATAGTCTACTAAAATAGGGATATCCGCCTTTCTTTTGCTTAATGAGGGTACCTTAATAAGGATTACAGCCAGTCTATGGTACAAGTCCTCTCTGAACTTTCCGTTTTCAATTTCATTGGACAAATCTTTATTGGTTGCTGCGATCACTCTTACATTCACCCTAATATCTTTTTCACCTCCAACCCGTTGGATTCTATTTTCTTGAAGCGCTCTTAGTACTTTGGCCTGAGCTGCAAGACTCATATCTGCAACTTCATCTAAAAAAAGGGTACCTCCATTGGCAATTTCAAACTTACCTGGTCGGTCTTTGATGGCAGAGGTAAATGCACCTTTCATGTGACCAAACAATTCGCTTTCAATCAATTCAGAGGGAATTGCAGCACAATTAACTTCCACAAATGGAGCCTCTGATCTGTTGCTCTTTTGATGTAAATGATGGGCAACGAGTTCCTTGCCTGTTCCATTTTCACCAGTGATTAAAACCCTTGCCTCAGTAGGGGCAACTTTATCAATCATTCCATGTATTTCATTGATTGCGGTTGAAGTTCCGATGATCTTGTATTTTTTGGCAATCCGTTTCTTGAGTTTGATATTCTCTGTAACTAAATTCTTAGTCTCTAAGGCGTTTCTAACCGCAGTCAACAAACGATTGAGATCGGGTGGCTTTGAGATAAAATCATAAGCACCAGATTTCATTGCTTCCACTGCAGTAGCGACATTTCCATGACCAGTAAGCATTATAAAAGGTACGCTAACACCTTTCTCTCTTGCTTTTTGTAAAACTTCTACCCCATCCATTTTAGGCATTTTTATATCGCACAAAACCAAATCAAAATCGTCTTTAGTCAATGTTGAAAATCCAGCTTTACCGTCTTCACATTCGCTAATCTGGTAGTCTTTGTTTTCTTCAACCAAAATGCGAACAAGAACCCTTCTTATGGGTTCCTCATCTTCAATTAAAAGAATTTTCTTCATTGGGATATGGAAGGATTATTTTTTAGTGTAACCACTCGTTGCGGGAATGGAATTTCGATATTGAGTTCTTTCAATTTATCAAATATTTGGTAGCGCAAATCACTTTTCACAATATTGGCCTCAAAACTTTTATTCATTGAGAAAAAAAGCTGGAACATAAGTGCACTATCTCCATAATCCTCAAATAACAATACAGGTTCAGGATATTTTAAAATTTTTGGATGTTCACTAGTCAAATTGATAACGGCTTCTTTTAGTATTTGTATATCAGTGCCATAAGAAACACCAAGTTCAATTGACTCTCTCGTCAATGTTCCGTTTTCTGTCCAATTATAGAGAATGGAAGTTAGAAATTTATGGTTTGGGATTATTAAAACTTTATTATCTCGGGTGACAGCTCTTGTGGTCCTCAACATGATATTTTCTACTTTGCCAATCTGTCCATCTACCTGAATAATATCTCCAACGTGAACTGTCTGATCTGCCAAAATAAAAACCCCCGAAATAACATCCTGAATCAAGGTCTGAAGTGCCAAACCAATACCGACCAACAATGCTGCCGATGCCGCAAAAATAGCAGTTACATTAACCCCAACAGTATCTAAAGTTATCAAAATAACAATAAGATAAATCGAGTAGTTTAGGAATGTAAAAATACTTCGGAACTTAGAGCGCGTTTCATTATTAAGTGTTTTAAGCGCAATTTTCTTAAACAATTTAAGAAATAAATAGGTGGCGAAAAAGACTCCAAAAATAATCAGTATTGCTTTGGGGGTAACTACAATATCACTTCCTAAGTGCATCTCGTAATTAAAAAAATTGATTATTTCACGCATCGCAGAAATTTATCACTAAGATAACACTAAAAACAAAACCCACCCCTATTTCTAAGGATGGGAAAAAATTGCTATGAAAAAGAAATGACACTCAAAAAAGTGTCACTCAAATATATTATTTTTTTTGGAAGAACAAATATTTTATGAAAACATGTCCTTAACCTTTTCAAAAAAGGACTTATCCGAAGCTTTTGGATCTGGTTTAAAATTATCGTCCTCCATTGTTTTTTGAAAAAACTGCTTTTGTTCTTTACTAAGTTTTCTTGGCGTCCAAACATTTACATGCACCAATAAATCCCCCTTTCCATAACCGTTAAGATCAGCAACACCCTTGCCCCTCAATCGGAGCGTTTTTCCCGATTGAATTCCAGGTTCTAACTTGATACGCACCTTACCTTCCAAGAGGTTAATTTCTTTGGAAATGCCAAGGACAGCCTCCGAAATACTGATGTATAAATCATAGTGAAGGTGGTTACCTTCTCTAACAAAATGCTCATGGGGTTTTTCGTCAATTAAAATTAAGAGGTCCCCAGTTATGCCATTACCAGGGGCTTCATTTCCCTTGGCTGAAACTTTGAGTTGCATTCCTTCTTCAACACCTGCCGGTATTTTTATCGATACAGTTTCTTCATTTTCAATCATACCATTGGCATCGCTACCTGATGGACGATTTGATAATGTTTGCCCTGAACCATTACAAGCAGGACAAGGAGACGAACTTTGCATTCGTCCCAGAATAGTGTTAGTGACACGCATTACCTGCCCAGTACCCTTACAGTTTGCGCAAGTGGTATAACTCACCCCTGGCGCTTGGACTTTGCGTTTTACTTTAATTTTTTTGTCAACACCATTTACAATCTCTTCTAGAGTTAATCCCACCCGAATTCTAAGGGTACCTCCCTTAGTTCTGGCTTGACCCTGTCCAAAGCCTCCTCCAAATCCGCCAAAATTACCGCCGAATGCACTTCCAAAAATATCACCGAATTGGCTAAAGATATCATCCATATTCATGCCACCACCACCAAATCCTCCGGATTCGAATGCAGCATGTCCATACTGATCGTATTGAGATTTTTTCTGAGGATCACTCAGCACCTCATAGGCTTCAGCTGCTTTTTTAAAATTAGCCTCCGCAGTTTTGTCACCTGGGTTTTTATCAGGATGAAACGCAATCGCCTTTTTCCTGTAGGCTTTTTTAATTTCACTAGTAGAAGCACCTTTAGCGACCCCTAAAATATCATAATAATCTTCTTTCATATTTATTATTGTCCTACGACTACTTTGGGGTATCTGATAATTTTTTCTCCCAGTTGATAACCTTTTTCTATTACATCAATTACCTTTCCCTTCTGAGCTTGATCCTCAACAGGAATTTGGGTAATTGCCTCGTGAATTTCAGCATCAAATGTAGCCCCTTGTTGGGTCTCAATTTCTACTAAACCATTACTTTTTAAAACATCACTAAACTTATTTTTAATCAAAATAAATCCTTCAATATCTTTTTTACCGTCATCTTGAGCGTTTAGAGAAACGGCACGATCAAAGTCGTCCAAAACTGGCAAAAGTGAACTGATTACCTCTTGTCCAGCGGTTTTAAATAAGTCAATGCGCTCCCTAGATGTTCTTTTTTTAAAATTTTCAAACTCCGCAAACAGTCTCAAATACTTATCTTTTTCAAGCTCCAAAGTTTCTTTCAACTCATCGACCAATTTGGACTGATCGACTTTGGCTGTTTTTTTACTATCAATGGGTTTCTTTTTGGGAGGATTTGATTTAGCTTGCTTTTTTGCCATTGTTTTTTTAATGTAGTTTTGGCAAAATTACTGCCAAATCATGGATTTTGTCAAAATGTCATCATTTTTTATTGTAAATCTGGCTTAAGGCAGACGCAATGGTCGCAAATTCGAAAGTAAATCCTTTTTTCACGATCAAATTAGAACTTACATTTTGATTTCCTAAAACTAAAATTGAACGCTTACCCAAAAATATTTTAATAAGAAATGAAGGGATATTTGGTAAAAAAACTGGTCGACCAAGTGCCCTTCCTAATTCTTCAATGAGGGTTCGCTGGGAGACAGGGTTTGGGGAAACGGCATTGTAAATACCTTTCCAGCTATTCTTAGCTGAAATAAGTAATAATCGGGTCAAGTCTGATAAGTGTATCCAACTTTGCCATTGTTTTCCTGTGCCAAAAGCAGCTCCTGCCATAAGTTTAACCGGTAAGGCTAGTTTTGTCAATAATCCACCATGACCAGCTAAAACTAAACCTATTCTAAAAATTGAAAAATTGGTCGCTAAGTAAGAAAGTTTTTGGGACTCCTTTTCCCATGCGATCACAATTTCTTGAAGGAAATTATCCTGCACAATTTCACTATCCTCAGAGAAAATTTGTTCATCGCTGTTGGAGTAAATTCCAATAGCAGACGCGCAAATTATATTTTTAACTTTACCATTACCGCTTTCCTCTATGGCTTTTTTCAGTAATTTGGTTGTGACTAACCTACTATCAAAAATTTCTCTTTTATTTTTAGAAGTCCATGGTTTTGATATACTAGCACCTGCTAAATGAATGATTGTATCTACGCCAACCAAACACTTTAAATCTATTTCTTGGTTTTTGGGATGCCAATAAAAACCTTTTGCTCCTGATATGATATTAAGCTTATTTTTTTGTGTAGTTAAGTAATGGACCTCCATGTTGTTTTTGAGTGCCTGCTCAACAACACTTGAACCAATCAAACCAGTAGCTCCGGTGACCAATAATTTCATTTAATTTTTTTTTCAAAAATACATTAAACCGTTTTGACCGCTCTCAATATTTCGCGTTTTCCTGGCGGACCGGTTAATCTTTCCACGTCAAATCCTATTGAATCTAAGATTCTTCTTACAGAACCTTTGGCACAATAACTAACCCAAACCCCACCTGGTTTGAGCATTTGATAGCAAATTTGAAGAGCATCTTCTTGCCACATTTTTGGTTGTGCATGATATCCAAAAGCATCGTAAAAGAGTACATCATATTTTTTTTCAAGTGTTGAATCAAAAAAATCCCCCTTGCTTTTGTGAAAGCTAAAATAATCAGTAAAAAGATTTTTATCCCAATCCGATGAATGCAACCAATCAAATAAATGATATAACTCAGTGTGAGGTAAGCTATTTTTCATTCCCAATGACTGAATTTCTTGAATAGACAAAGGGTACTTTTCGATGGTGTTATAGTTAAGTCTGATATGATTTTTTTTACAATAACAATAGGTTAAATAGGCATTAAGTCCCGTTCCCATTCCCATTTCAAAAATATCAACCTTATTTTTTTTATTATTTTCTATCCAATAATCCAGGCCTTTTTCAATATATACATATGCCGACTCAGTAAGGGCTCCATGTCTGGAGTGATAAGTTTCCTTGAGCTCCTCTATCATCAGAGAAGGAGATCCATCGGCTGTTTTAAAAATCTTTTTTCGCATCATCTTGAAAAACTTACTTTCAAAAATAATTTTATTTATCCATTAATGTAGGGGATATGAGCTGTCAAGTCTAGATAAAATATTTAGACTTTTACGCAAAAAAGCCAAAACATTGGAAATTTTTAAATCTAAAAAGGTAATTTTGAGAAATCATTCTTGATAAAAACATGAAGGTTGAAAAAGTCATAATGTCAAAACTACCGAACGTCGATTTGGAAAACCTTTCCTTTGGAACAGTTTTTACTGATCATATGTTTGTTTGTAAATATAAGGACAATGCTTGGCAAGAACCTCAAATTACCCCCTACCAACCCATTTCTTTTGAGCCTTCGACCAGTGTCTTCCATTATGGTCAGGCAGTGTTTGAAGGAATGAAAGCTTACAAGGACAGCCAAAATAAAGTATGGCTTTTTCGCCCAGAAGAAAATTTTAATAGAATTAATAGGTCTTCTGAAAGGCTTCAAATTCCCAAATTTCCGAAAGATTATTTTTTTAATGGATTGAACGAATTACTAAAAATTGACGCTGATTGGATTCAACCCGGCATTGGAAATTCATTGTATGTTCGTCCATTTGTATTTGCAAGTCAAGCAGGAGTTCAGGCTTCTCCAGCTAAAGAATACACCTTCCTAATCATTTGTTGTCCTGTAAAATCCTACTACGGTGGGGAAGTTAATATTTTAATCGAAGAAAATTTTAGTCGTGCCGCTGACGGTGGTGTTGGTTTCGCAAAAGCAGCTGGAAATTACGCTGCTCAGTTTTATCCCACGGCATTAGCCCAACAAAAAGGCTATCAGCAAATTATTTGGACCGATGCCAAATCCCACGATTATCTCGAGGAAGCAGGTACCATGAACATCTTCTTTAGAATTAATGATAAACTACTGACCGCACCCACCAATGACCGAATCTTGGACGGTATTACCCGAAAAAGTATAATTGAGATTGCTGGCGACATGGGTATTGATGTTGAAGTTAGACCCATTAAAGTATCTGAAATTATTGAGGCTGCGCAAAATAATACACTCAAAGAAATGTTTGGAAGTGGAACTGCTGTTGTGGTGAGTCCCATTAAGAGTTTTGGTTACCGGGAAAATAATTTTAAACTTCCTGAGATCGAAAAACCTATTGCCACATCACTAAAGGAAAAAATCACTGCTATTCAATACAACTTAAGTGATGATCCATATGGATGGAGACATTCTGTAGTTTAATCTTTTTCTAAAATAGATTTGATATCAGGTTTAAAGTAATTCGGACCTTTTAATACTTTTCCATCTGCTCTGTAAATTGGATTACCATCTGCTCCTAGTTTACTCATATTACTGCGTTGTATTTCATTGAATACCTCAGTGATTTTATGTTGCATTCCATGAGATAAAATAGTGCCACACAAAATATATAGCATATCACCCAAAGCATCAGCAACCTCAATAATGTCTTTGTTTTGAGCTGCTTCCAAATACTCTTCATTTTCCTCTTTCATTAAATTGTATCTGAGCATTACGGTTTCTTCAGGGATTTGAATTGTCGGAGAATTTTTTGATTCTATTCCAAATGAATCGTGAAATTCTGCAACGGCATCGAGTTCTTTACTTATCATCAATAATATGTATTAAGGTTTAAAAGGTGATTGATATTTTTCTAATTTAGACAAAAATTAATAATGTTCAGTCAGGGACAACTATTGTTTGCTGTTTTCTTCGTATTAGCTTTTATCAGCATAATGGTATTTTCCTATAGAAAAGATATTAGAAGTCATAAAGTACATTATAAGGGAAGTCTTAAAATCCTCTTAGTATTTGTTATGTCTTTGATAGGTCTGTTTTTGATTAAGTACTTTACTCAAAACGCATAATGTTATAATATGAAACAATTAATCTTCGTTTTTTTGGGGGGTGGTTTGGGTACTGTTTTAAGGTTCTTGATTTCCAAAATGATTCCCTATCATGGCAATGGCTTTCCTTGGAATACTTTTTATGCAAATTTAACTGGATGTTTTATCATCGGTATTATCTCTGGATACTTGATAAGAACCCAAACTGGTAATCAATCAGATATCATTTTGTTTGCTACCGTTGGTATTTGTGGCGGGTTCACAACCTTTTCAACCTTTGCTTCGGAAAATTTAAATTTCCTCAAATCAGGTGATTACACCACTTTTACAGTTTATACATTTTCAAGCATCATTTTTGGTATTTTTATGGTCTACGCTGGAATACTATTAGATAAACATCTTCCCTAGTTTTTTTGAATATTTCTTAAATTTTATATGATTAAATTATAATACCCCTATGA
>CAJWGK010000011.1 GCA_913030895.1 uncultured Flavobacteriaceae bacterium
TAATATTTTATCGTATGCTATAGAATGCTTAACATGGTCTAAATATTCGCATTGTGGAATAGTTTTAAAAAATCCTCGTTCAATTGGTATTAATGCTGATGATGGATTATATATGATTGAATCAGGTTATGATTCTTGCGTAGATATAGAAACCGGTCGTAAGAAATTTGGTGTAGAAATCGTAAATCTTAAAGAATGCGTAAATAAATATACTGGATATGTTTATGTTATAAAACTTGATTTTGTTAAACAAAAATTATAAAATCCTTAAAAATTTGATCGAATTTTCAACACTTCCCTTCAGAGTAAGATATGCAGAAACAGACCAAATGGGTTTTGCACATCACAGTAATTACTTAAAGTATTTTGAGATGGCCAGAATAGAGTGGCTTAATACCATTGGTTTTTCTTACAAAAAACTTGAAGAAGACGGCATTGTTATGCCCGTTGTAGCAACCAATTTAAAATTTAAAACACCTGCTTTTTTTGATGATTTACTAGTGGTTCATTTGACCCTTAATGAACTGCCTAGGGCGAGGGTTGTGTTTAGCTATTTGATTACCAATGAATTACAAAAAGAAGTAGCGAGTGGAAGTACTTGTTTAGCCTTTTTGAATACTAAAAATAACCGCCCTGTCAGATGTCCAGATACTTTAATGGAAGTAATTCAAAAATTATTGTAAGTATAAAGTTTATCATCGTCGAGCGCGAACACACTATTTTCTTTTTTGCGCAATTTTGGAGCCGCAAGTCCTTCTTTTAAAGTCATTGAACTTTTGAATACCCTTGCTTCATCCCAAAGGTTATTTTTAATAAACAAATCCAATGTCTTTGCGCCCCCTTCGATGATAACAGATTGAATTTTATTTTCGTGTAAATAATTTATCAAATCCTTTAGGTCTAATTTAGCTTGTTTGTTGGCTATTTGTTTTTTTGGTATTGTAAGAAGATTATTACTTTTTTTGTTAGCAAATAGAAATTGTTCATTTGATAGTTTATGTTTTGAGTCAATAATGACAGGTATTGGGTTATTTCCATGCCATAGTCTGGTATCGAGTCTAGGATTGTCTAAAATTGCCGTTCTAACCCCTATCATTATGGCTTGTTCTTGACTTCTCCATTGATGAACCATTTGTTTTGATACCGTATTAGTGAGCCAGTATTTTTCGCTGGAATCTTTTGGAGCCAAAAAACCGTCCTTACTCTCTGCCCATTTGAGGATTATATAGGGTCGTTTTTTTTGATGAAAAGTAAAAAAACGACGATTCAGTTCAATGCATTCTTTTTCTAACAAACCTGTCTTAACATTACAGCCGTTTTTTTCAAGCTTTTTGATTCCTTGATGGAATACTTGTTCATTATAATCCACCGTTCCGATAACAACCCTTGGGATTTTCATTTTTAATATCAAAGCTGAGCAGGGTGGAGTTTTACCATAATGATTGCAAGGTTCGAGGTTTACATATAAGGTTGCTTCTTTTAAAATGGATTTATCCTTAATTTTTTCAACCGCTTCCACCTCTGCATGTGCATTCCCTGCTTTTTTGTGCCAGCCCTCTGAGATGATTTTCCCATTGTGAACAATTACACAACCCACCAGAGGATTAGGGTAGGTATATCCCAATCCTTTTTTGGCAAGTTCAATACATCGCCGCATAAATTTTTTATCCTCCATACGCAGAAAAGCACTCTTTTAGGTTACCCCACAATAACCATCAAAATTAAACAAAAAAGATTGTGTTAATTTTGTTTATGCGATTATTAGAATTTAGGGATTATTTTCAAAAAAACTTATCGGAAAACTATTCCACGCAAGAGGTGAATGTTTTGCTTAAGCGACTTTTATCATTTTTTTTTGGTTGGGATGCAACATACGCAGCGTTAAATCCTAATCATGTACTTGTTAAAGCTGAATTTGAAAAACTTGAATTTGCGCTAACAGAACTCAAAAATCATAAACCCATACAGTACATTACTAATGAAGCCTTTTTTTTTGGTCATGATTTTTATGTCGATGAATCTGTACTGATCCCGCGTCAGGAAACAGAAGGATTGGTGAATTGGGTGATTGCTGATTTCTCTGAAAACACTACTTCATCGACTTTGGATGTGTTAGATATTGGCACTGGAAGTGGATGTATTGCCGTGAGCTTAGCTAAAGCCAATAAAAGATTTACAGTTTCAGCAATTGATTTATCCAAAAAGGCTTTGGAGGTCGCCAAGAGAAATGCTGCGTCCAATCAAGTAAATGCTGAATTCATTCAAAAAGACATCCGATCACTGGACAATTGGAAAAAACCACTTGACGTTATTATCTCTAATCCCCCTTATGTTCACCCTGATGAAAAAAAAGAGATTTTACCCAATGTTTTAAATTATGAACCCCAGATGGCTCTTTTTACTCCTGATTATGATCCGATTTACTTTTATAAAAAAATCATAAATTTTGCTGCAATTGTTTTAAAATCTGGAGGCGCATTGTATTTTGAAATTAATCCTAAATATTTAGAAGAACTAAAGTCAAGCATTTCTGATGAAACATTTGAGGAAATTGAAGTTAGAAATGATATTTTTGGTAAAGCAAGAATGCTAAAAGTCATCAAAAAATAAATGGAAGTAAAAGAGAAAATAGATCAGCTAAGGGTTTCGCTTCATGAGCATAATTATAATTATTATATACTCGATACGCCGACTATTAGTGACTTTGAGTTTGACCAAATGCTGCAGTCTCTTTTGGTACTTGAAAAAAAATACCCTGAATTTTATGACCCTAATTCCCCCACTCTTAGGGTAGGAGGGGGAGTGACCAAAAATTTTAAATCCCAAATCCACCGCTTTCCAATGTATTCCTTGTCCAACACCTATTCAAAGGAAGAATTAAACCTATGGGTGGAGCGTGTGGAGAAAGTTTTGGGACATAAAAACTTTGATTTTACCTGCGAATTAAAATACGATGGAGCTTCAATCAATCTTACCTATGAAAATGGCGCTTTTGTGAGTGGGGTAACCCGAGGTGATGGCGCACAAGGAGATGATGTATCACTGAATTTAAAAACAATTCCCACCATCCCTTTAACTTTAAAGGGTGATTACCCAGCCTTTTTTGAAATTCGCGGAGAAATTGTATTGCCAATAGCTGGATTTAACGCGATGAATGAAGAAAGGGTCAAATTGGGGGAGGAACCCTATATGAATCCCAGGAATACCGCTTCGGGTTCATTAAAACTTCAAGACAGTGCATTAGTGGCAAAACGACCCTTAGAGTGTTTTTTATATGCACTAGCAGGATCTGATTTAGGTATTGACTCTCAAATTGAAGCCCTTCAAAAGGCAAAGTCTTGGGGGTTTAAAGTCCCTGACAATGCAATTATGGCAACTTCGATTGAAGAGGTTTTTGATTATTTGGATCAATGGGATCGACAAAGAGTTGATCTACCTTACGAAATTGATGGGGTTGTAATTAAAATAAACCAGTTTAGTCAACAGGATGAGTTAGGATATACTGCCAAAGCACCTAGATGGGCAATTGCCTACAAGTTCCAAGCAGAAAGTGCGATCACCAAATTATTATCTGTTAGCTATCAGGTGGGAAGAACAGGAGCAGTCACTCCAGTTGCTAACCTAAAGCCCGTATTGTTGTCTGGAACCACTGTAAAAAGAGCCTCACTACACAATGAGGATCAGATCGATAAGTTATCACTGCGAATAGGTGACTCAGTATATGTGGAAAAAGGAGGAGAGATTATACCCAAGATTGTGGCTGTAGATCATACCAATCGACCTGCTGAAATTTTTAAAATAAAATTTATAACCCATTGTCCAGAGTGTGGTTCTGAGTTAATAAAAGAAGATGGTGAAGCCCAACACTATTGTAGAAATATTAGTGGTTGTCCCCCTCAAATCATCGGTAAGATCCAACACTTTATTTCGCGCAAGGCAATGGATGTTGAGGGATTGGGTAGTGAAACGGTTACCATGCTTTATCAAAATACATTGTTAAACAATATTGCCGATTTGTACGAGTTACGTTATCAAGATATAACCACTTTGAATCGGATGGCTGAAAAATCAGCTGAGAATTTAATCAACGGTGTCATTGCCTCAAAAGAAAAACCCTTTACTAAAGTTTTATTTGGCTTAGGCATTCGATATGTTGGTGAAACCATAGCCAAAAAATTGGTAAAAGCCTTTGGAGATATCGATACGTTGATGACAGCTGACTTTGAGCAGCTCATTGCCGTAGACGAAATTGGTGACCGTATTGCCGAAAGTTTAATCGATTTTTTTTCATCTCCAGAAAACCAGATACTGATTGATCGATTAAAAAAACACGATTTAAACTTTAAGTCAGAAACCCCCTTAATTCAAGGCGAACTTGCTCTAAATGACAAAAAATTTGTTATTTCAGGAGTATTTGAGACACTCTCTAGGGAAGATCTTAAAGAAAAAATTGAATCAAACGGTGGGGGTGTAATGAGTTCAATTTCCAAAAAAACCGACTATGTTGTTGCAGGTCAAGGGATGGGGCCAAGTAAAAAAATAAAAGCAGAACAATTGGGAATTCCTATAATCAGTGAGACTGATTTTTTTGAGCTATTAGATAGCTAGATACAATGTAATTTATTTGTTTGATTTGTAACATTTTTAAATATTTATTGATATAAAGCAATATTTTAACTGCTGTTATTCCATAAATTTAATTTTATGTTTCTTATGCGAAATTGGTTCAGAAATTTTATTCTTAATCGCGTTTATTTAAACTCGTATAAGAAACCGGTATCTACCAGAAGAAGATATGGTGATACCATTAGAACAATATCTATTATTCTTGACAATAATTTAGGTATTGATAAGGATAAATTTAATAAGATGGCAGAACTGTTTGACTTGTCACAAAAAAATATGATGGTGTTGACCTATTGTAAATCACCTGATCAGATTAGTGATTCGGATATAAACAATTGTTTCACATCCAAAGACATTTCAAATATGGGTATTGTGAACGGTGTTCTTAAAAAGTTTTGTGCAAAAAAGGCCGATGTATTGATTAATTATTACAATCGAAATGATATCAATCTAAAATATATTAGTTCGAAGTGCAACAAAAATATCAGCATTGGATTTAACAATATTGATCACGAATTAAACGATTTGATTTTAGATATTGACCCAAAAAGTATCGACTTATTTATGGATGAGTGCGTCAAATATCTAAAAACAATTTATAGCTAAAATGAAAGAAATAAAGGGTCATGGTGTGGCTTTAATTACTCCTTTTAATAATAATGGAGAAGTCGACTTTGATGCTATTCCTAATTTAATAAATCATTTGATTACAGGTGGCGTTGATTATTTGGTTGTAATGGGAACTACTGCTGAATCAGCAACCCTGAGCAATCAGGAGAAATCGGACTTGATAGATTCCATTGTCGCGAGTAATGCTGGACGCTTGCCTTTGGTTATTGGTGTTGGAGGTAACAATACTAAACAAGTGGTCGAAGATATTAACTCGATTGACTTAACACATTTTTCAGCTATTTTATCGGTAACACCTTATTATAATAAACCAAATCAAGAGGGATTATATCAACATTTTAAAGCAATCGCTTTAAATTCGAGTTTACCCATAATCTTGTATAATGTCCCCTCTCGAACGGGTGTTAATCTTTTACCTAAAACAGTTTCGCGCTTGGCGAATGATTTTGATAAAATCGTCGCAATCAAAGAAGCAGCAGGTGATTTTCAGCAAGCTCAAACATTATTAAGGAATTGTCCTGACGATTTTTTGGTTCTTTCAGGTGATGACGAAATGTCTCTTCCTATGTTGCTTGCAGGAGCAAAAGGAGTCATTTCTGTTATAGGGAATGCATTACCTGAAGCTTATTCAAAGATTGTTGAAAAAGGACTCGAAGGTGCAGCAGCAGATGCCTATGAGATTCAATATCAAATTTTAGATTTAATTCGTACCATTTACGATGAGGGTAACCCTTCAGGAATCAAAGTACTTTTGAATGCGCTTGGACTATGTGAAAATATTTTGCGGCTCCCACTTGTTTCTGCTTCCGACGAGTTGAATTACAAACTAAATGAACTCCTTAATCAGGTGAATCAGTTATAGCTGTTTCTTGTATTTTTTTTAATATTCTTAACCTTAAATATTAATTGATTTAAGTGCAAATATTTTAGTAATTTCGCGCCATGTCCGAAAAGTCTTTTTCCCTTATATCGCTTTCACTGTTGCTTTTAATGATGGCATCTTGTAATCAGTATCAAAAAATACTCAACAATGATGATTTAAATGTAAAATATAAAGCTGCTGAAGATTATTACAATAATGGGGAGTATCGAAGGGCTAATAGAATTCTCGAACAACTTGTTCCTGCCTATAGGGGAAAACCTCAAGCAGAACGTTTAGTATATTTCTTTGCAGATTCTTATTTCCAAACTAAAAATTACTATTTGGCTGCATATCAGTTTGAAAACTTTATCAAGTCATACCCCAAATCACAAAAAATTGAAGAAGCAAATTTCTATGCCGCCAAGTCGTATTATATGATTTCTCCCAATTACAGCCTTGATCAAGAAGAAACAATGACTGCGATTGACAAACTGCAAATTTTCATAAACAATTATCCCGATTCAACCTTTATGGAAGAGTCCAATCAATTGATAAGTGAATTACAAACCAAAGTGGAGAAGAAGGAATTTGAAATAGCAAAACAATACTACACCATTATCGATTACAGGGCTGCCATAAAGGCATTAGATAATTTTATAGGAGACTTTGTCGGAACAAAATTTAGGGAGGAGGCTTTGTATTATAAATTTTTAGCTTCATATGAAATAGCCATAAATAGTGTAGAATCTAAAAAATTGGAAAGATTAGAGGATCTTAAACAATTACATACCAATATAGTACGTTATTACCCTGAGACTTTGTTTGAGGAAGATCTCACCAAAAAAATGAAAATCGTTGATAAAGAAATCAATACCTTTGAAAAATAAATTTATATCATGACCAAGTATAGAAATTCAATTGCACCATCGTCCACTTCAACTTATGACAGAGATACCATTGAGTCTCCAACTGAAAATATTTATGAAGCATTGTCAATTATAGCCAAGAGATCCAATCAGATCAACTTGGATATTCGTAAAGAACTCCATGAAAAGTTAGATGAGTTTGCTACCCACAATGACAGTCTCGAGGAGATATTTGAAAATAAAGAGCAAATTGAAGTCTCAAAGTTCTACGAACGTCTGCCCAAGCCTCATGCAATGGCAATCGAAGAGTGGTTAAACGAAAAAATTTACCACAGAAATACCGAAGACCCTAACGCCTAAATTATGAGCGTTTTAAGCGGAAAAAAAATCCTCCTGGGTATTACCGGTGGTATTGCCGCTTACAAGGCTCCATTAATCGTTAGGCTACTCAAGTCTAAAAACGCCGATGTAAGGGTAGTAATGACTCCGGCAGCAAAAGATTTTGTGACGCCTCTTACACTCTCAACGCTTTCTGGTAACCCTGTCCTGAGTACATTTACAGCAACCTCTAATGACAATCCAATCTGGAACGATCATGTTGAACTTGGAAAATGGGCAGATTTATTTCTTATTGCCCCAGCAACTTCCAATAGTCTCTCCGCAATGGCCAATGCCAAATGCAATAACCTTCTAATTGCAACTTATCTTTCCTGCACAAGTGATATTTATATTGCACCTGCTATGGATTTAGATATGTATGCCCACGATGCGAATCAGTCCAATTTAAAAAAATTGAGTTCCAGAGGTAACAAAATATTACCCGTGGGTGAGGGTTTTTTAGCAAGTGGCTTGCATGGAAAAGGAAGAATGCTTGAGCCTGAGCAGATCATTGAATGGATTGAGCAAGATATTGAGGATAGCTTACCGCTGTTAGGAAAGAAAGTTTTGATTACTGCAGGTCCAACTTTTGAACCCATTGATCCCGTTCGTTTTATAGGAAACCACTCAAGTGGAAAAATGGGGTTTGCCCTTGCCGAACGAGCAGCTAAATTGGGTGCTAACGTCATTCTGATATCTGGACCTACTTCGCTGTCGACTTCTAATGATAACATTCGTCTTATAAGCATTTTTACCGCTGCACAAATGTTTGATCAGGTAAAACAACACTACGATAATATAGATTTTGCCATTGCCGCCGCAGCAGTCGCTGACTTTAGACCAAAAAAATCTGACAATAAAAAAATAAAAAAGGAAAGTCAGTTCGATACCCTCAAACTAGAGCCAACCCAAGATATTTTGGCTTGGATGGGAGTAAATAAGAACCATCAGTTCCTTCTAGGTTTTGCACTAGAAACCGATAACGAAACAGAAAATGCGATTAAGAAACTTAAATCGAAAAACTTAGATGCCATTGTATTGAACTCTCTTAAGGACGATGGAGCCGGTTTCTCTGGAGATACCAACAAAATATCCTACATTGATAAAAATGAAAAAATTATCCATTTTGATTTAAAATTAAAAGATCACGTCGCAGAAGATATTTTTACCCAAATCATTTGAAAACATGCAGAAATTCTACTATTCACTAATTTTTATTTTAATTAGTTTAGGACTAAGATCACAAGAACTAAATGCTCAGTTCATTGTTAATGCTGATTTGGTTAATCAAACCAATCAACAAATTTTTGAAACACTGGAACGCTCCGTTAATGAATTTATAAATTCCCAATCCTGGACAAATCAAGAAGTTTTACCCCAAGAAAGAATCACCTGTAGTTTTGTATTAAATCTTACTGCATACAATACTACCAGATTCGAAGGAACGCTTCAAGTCCAATCTCAAAGAACTATTTTTAATTCCAATTATGATAGCCCCGTCATGAATTTTATGGATCGGGACATTGACTTTATCTACCAAGAATTTCAGCCATTGTTTTATAGTCCTGCTTCTTTTCAATCCAATTTAACATCAATCATCAGTTTTTATGCCTACATAATACTCGGGATTAATGCAGATACACTCAGTTTTAAAGGCGGGGACTTGTATTTTGATCAGGCTCAGCGGATAGTCAATTTAGCGCAGCAAGGAGGTGCATTTGGATGGAAACAAAACGACAGTAATCGAAATCGTTTTTGGTTGATTGATACCGTGCGCTCAAATACTTTCAGAGAATTCAGAGAGGTGCTATATACCTATCACAGAAAAGGGATGGATTTAATGACTGAAGATGCCAAAGAAGCAAAAAATCAAATCATGAATTCTCTATTACCCCTAGAAAAACTATACGATAGAAGGCCTAATGCCATGCTACTTCAACTCTTTTTTGATGCTAAGTCAGAGGAGATTGTTAATGTTTTTTCTGATGGTCCTGAAATTGATTTTGAAGGTACCTCCGAGATGCTAAAAAAAATAGCTCCTTTTTATCTTCCGCAATGGAAACAAATTAAATAGTAGCATTTTTTGAAATTTTTTTTAATCTCAACTATCTTTGGTAAGAAACCCATAAAAATACACTTTGATCACAAGTCTAAAGATTTTAAATTATGCTTTAATTGAGCATCTAGATATTTCCTTCTCCGACGGAATGACTTGTATCACTGGAGAAACAGGGGCAGGAAAGTCAATTTTGATGGGAGGCTTATCATTAGTTTTAGGTAAAAGAGCAGATTTAAGTGTACTTAAAGACAATTCAAAAAAATGTATTGTCGAAGCTAGCTTTCTTATTGATAACTATCCCTTGAAAGAATTTTTTGAAGAAGCTGAATTGGATTATGAGTCCGAAACCATCCTGAGGAGAGAAATTATTCCCAGTGGAAAATCTAGAGCTTTTATCAATGATACACCAGTTACACTTGACAAGATCAATCGGTTGAGTGAGTTTTTAATAGATGTTCATTCACAGCACGAAAACCAATCGCTCTTTAAAAGTGAATATCAGTTTCTGGTATTGGATGCATTGGCAGAAAACGATCAAACTTTATTGGAATACCGTAATAATCTTGCTGAATTTCAGAATACCCAAAAGGAATTAAATGATTTTCGCTTAAGTGCTGATAATGCCAAGAAAGAGTGCGACTATAACCAGTTTTTATTTGATGAATTAGTCAGTGCAGATTTACAATCAGATATGTTATCGCCAATTGAGGAAGAAATTGATCAACTCTCCAATGTTGAGGATTTACAACTCTATATTTCACAAAGCATTCAAATTATTGAAGATGAACAAATCGGACTTTCATCGCAGTTTAATTCATTGAAGTCAGCTCTAAATAATGCAGCCAATAAATCCAAAAGCTACGCTGATTTGTACGAGCGTATTTCTAGCCTTGACATTGATTTAAAAGATGTTCTCGACGAGCTATCAAACAAGTACGAAACGCTTGAAAGCAATCCAACGCTTTTAGAAAACTTAAATCAGAAGCTTGATAAAATTCAATCCCTTTTTCAAAAGCATCAAGTAGCCAATGTTGGAGATTTGATCAAGATAAAAAACGAACTAGAAAAAAGGTTGGAGGAAACTCATAATCTAGAAGATAAAATTGAGGGCTTAAAAACGAAATTGAATCAAGTTGAGCAAACCCTAGAGCACCTGGCAGGAAAGCTCAATAAAAACCGCCAAAAAGCCATTCCAAAACTATGTGGTGAGATGGAACAGATCATTTCTAAAATGGGAATGCAGCGAGCCAAATTCAAAGTGGTTTTAAATCCCTCGGACACATTTTTGAACAATGGAAAAGAGCAAATAGATTTTTTGTTTTCAGCCAATTTAGGCGCTGCTTTTAGACCGATAAAAAAAGTAGCCTCTGGTGGTGAAATGTCTAGAATTATGTTATCAATTAAATCTATACTTTCACGATTTAAGCAGCTTCCAACGATTGTTTTCGATGAGATTGATACGGGAGTTTCGGGTACAGTATCCAATGAAATTGGTAATATAATGGCTCAGATGGCACAATACATGCAGGTCTTTACCATTACTCATTTACCACAAGTAGCAGCAAAAGGGAAACAACACTACAAAGTTTATAAACAGGTTTATGAAACTTCAACTCAGACCAAGATTAAAGAGATGAATCAAGAGGAAAGGGTAGTTGAGTTAGCCCAAATGCTTTCTGGCGAGGACTTGACTCAAACCGCGGTAGATCATGCGCGACAATTACTCAATTAGCTGTATCTTTAGCAATAATTTTAAAACTAATCAGGTATGTCCCACAGTATTTTAGAAGGGAAAAAAGGAATCATTTTTGGTGCATTAGATGATCAATCTATCGCTTGGAAAACTGCCGAATCAGTAAAAAATGAGGGCGGTGAATTCGTATTAACTAACGCTCCGGTAGCAATGAGAATGGGCGCAATTAACGAATTGGCTGAAAAAACCGGATCAATAGTTATTCCAGCGGATGCTACTCAAATTGATGATTTAGAAAATCTAATAGATAAATCGATGTCACACCTCAATGGGAAGTTAGATTTTGTCCTTCACTCTATTGGAATGTCCGTCAATGTAAGAAAAGGCAGACATTATACGGATTTAAATCACGATTGGATGACCAAGGGCTGGGATGTGTCAGCGGTTTCATTTCATAAATTGATGCAGGTACTTTACAAAAAAGACGCGATGAATCCGTGGGGGAGCATTGTGGCATTGTCATATGTTGCGGCACAGAGAACCTTTCCTAATTACAACGATATGGCAGATAATAAGGCTTATTTAGAGTCTATTGCTAGAAGTTTTGGTTATTTCTTTGGGAAAGAAAAAAACGTCAGGGTAAATACCATTTCTCAATCACCAACCCTAACTACGGCAGGGAAGGGGGTTAAAGGACTAGATGGTTTCCTAAACTATGCAGAGCAAACCGCTCCTTTAGGAAACGCCACTGCCGAGGATTGTGCAAATTATACAGTGATGATGTTTTCAGACTACACCAAGAGAGTAACCCTACAAAATCTTTACAACGATGGCGGGTTCTCAAATGTTGGCGTTAGTCAGGAAATAATTGATGCTTTGGATAATGGCTGAATACTACCCTTAATAAGTATTGATAGCAAAAATGGATCAATCCTTCGAAAAACTTCAAAATAAATTTCTTGAAAAAAAGAAGTTTCGAATTTTTTTCATTTTTATTATTTTATCCCTTTCCTTCTGGATCATCACAAAACTTTCAAATACATATAACGAAACGATTTTTTTTAAGGCAGTATTAACTGATATACCAGACTTTATCCTGCCCGAAGACATAGAAGAATTGACTTTTTCCGCAGATATTAATGCGAGTGGATTTCAGCTATTACTTTATAACTTTCTAAATGATGAAATTAACATTTCAGCAACAGATGGAGATTTTAGTTCCGATATTGCTCAAGTTGACTTATTAGAGCAAAGATTTAACATTCAACAACAACTTTTCCAAAATACCATCTTAAATCAACTTCAACCCTCAACCTTGACTTTTGCTTTTGATCAACTAAAAAGAAAAAGGGTACCGGTCTATGCTGTGACGGAAATCGATTATAAGCTTGGATATGAAAGAGCTGAGGATTGGAAAATTTATCCTGACAGCATTTGGGTTGCTGGACCGTCCAATATCATAGATACACTAAACAACTATCCAACAAAAACGATTCAAAAAAAGAAGGTTGAGAAAAAAATATCTGAATTGGTTAGTCTCAAATCAATTCAAGGGCTAAAACCAGCGGTTAAAGAAGTAAAAGTAACTGCTGATGTCAACAAGTTTACCGAGAAAACACTCGAAGTTTTTGTAAACATCAGAAACTTACCAGACTCTCTTATCATCAAGCTTTTTCCGCAATCAGTCAAAACTACTTTTTTAGCACTGATAGATAGCGTAGAGGGAATTGGATCAAGCGATTTTTTATTTTATTGTGATTTTGAAGACACACAAAGTGGAGAACTAAACTCGTTGGAAGTCAAACTTATTGATCAACCAGATGGAGTACGGAATGTTAGATGGGAACCTAAAAAACTTGATTATCTGATTCGTCAATGAAAATAGTAGGATTAACAGGCGGGATTGGTAGCGGTAAAACCTCGGTTTTAAATGAGTTTGCATCACTTGGCGTTCCATGTTATCAAGCAGATGAAACTGCCAAAAAGTTAATGCATGAGGATCAAAATATAATTGAGGCTATAAAGGCTAATTTCGGCGAAGAAATCTATTCAGGAAGTCAGCTTGATAAAAAAAAGCTTGCAGCTATAGTTTTTGATAATAAAAAAAACCTAGCCCAACTCAATGCGATAGTTCACCCTGCTGTTGCTGATGATTTTGAAAGATTTAAAATGCAACAAAAAGGGTCTTATTTGATTAAAGAAGCCGCGATTTTATTGGAGACCGAATCGAGTAAAAATTGTGACTTTGTGATCTTAGTTACAGCGCCGAAATCCGTGAGATTAGATCGAGTACTCAAAAGAGGTGGAATAAGTGAAAAGGATATTTTAAATAGAATGCAAAATCAGTGGGATGACGCACAGAAAATCCCTTTAGCGGATTATGTTATTGAAAATATAGATTGGGATAATACCCTAAAAAGTATAAAAGAAATCCACCATCACCTGTCTTCAAACAACTGAGAATTGGCATATTAACAATCCATTAAGTTTTAAAGTGCTATAATTTTAATTAATTTGCTTTAAATTAAGATTACTCGAATCTTGAAGAGGAACTTTTTTATTATTCTAGTTAGTTTAATGGTAACTTCTATAGTTGCTATTACTGTCGTTCAGGCTTATTGGATATCAACTGCTTGGGAAAACAAAGAAGAGGAATTTAGTCTTGCAGTAAGTCAATCTTTACAGTCTGTTTCCGTCAAAGTGCAAGAACAAGAAATGTCTGATTACATTATGGCATTTCAGCAGCTTATTGATTCTGTTGGAACACCCAATGATTCTAACTTTACTGATGTTTTTCTATTTATGGATGAAGATATTTCTTCCAATCTCACCTCTTTTTATGCATTTGGTATTTTGGAGGAAGATTACAATATAAATCTTTCAGAGGCGAACAGCGGATTCTTTGATGATAACATTAAAGATTATAAAAAGGTTAAAACCACTACTGTTTTAAGTAAAGACAAAATTTTTAACCGAGAAAACAGGATTGCTACGTCTATTAATAAATTGAAGACCGTGGAACGAATGTCGCTCTACGATCAAGCAAAGTATCGTTCCGCTTTTGCAGATTACTCAAGTACAATCCCAATCCATGTGAGAATAAATTCTCAAGAACTCAAGCTATTATTAGATCAGGAGTTTAAAGCAAGAAACATATTGACCAATTATGAATTTGGAATATACAACAACGGTCTGTCCACCAAAGTAGTGTCAAATAATTATTCTGAGACACAAAAAGGACCAAAATATCAGACGCCTATTTTTACCCTTGATGAGGATGGTAGTAGTCCCTACAAACTGGTCGTTTCTTTTCCAGATAGAGATCAATTTGTTTTTTCATCTATACTAAGTGTTGCCGGACTATCATTTTTATTAACCGTCTTCATTATTATAGTTTCTTCAACCGCCATCTATCAGATTATTCGTCAAAAAAAAGTATCAGAGATGAAATCCGATTTCATCAACAACATGTCCCATGAATTTAAAACCCCAATTGCAACCATTAATTTAGCTCTAGATGCTATTTCCAGTCCTAGAGTACAAAGCTCTGGAAATAAAGTTGGTAAATACGTTGAAATGATAAGGGAAGAAAATCAACGAATGTTGTCACAGATAGAAAACGTATTGATGATCTCTCGTTTAGAAAAAAGTACCTCTCCAATAGAGTTAACTGAAATCGATCTTCATGATACTGTTGAAAATGCCGTTCGTCATATCGATTTAATTGTCAAACATGAAAAAGGTGAAATAAGCACTTTTTTAAATGCAACAAAAACAAAGTTTAGAGGTAATTTAAATCACTTTACCAACGTTATTGTTAATATACTTGATAATGCAATCAAGTATTCTGACGATAAACCTGTGATTAAAATTGGCACTGCCGACGTTGATGACGCTCTTGAGCTAAGAATTAGTGATGAGGGTATTGGCATGGACATGGCCACCCAAAAACATGTTTTTGAAAAATTCTACAGGCAACATAGTGGAAACATTCACAATATCAAAGGACATGGACTTGGTTTGTCTTACGTTAAAAAAATTGTTCAAATTCACGGGGGCGATATTTTATTAAATAGCAAACTAGGAGTTGGCACTACTTTTGTAATTAAGTTACCCCGATTATAAACCTTAAAATCTAGCCTAATATGAGCGAATCTAAAAAAATATTGATTGTTGAGGACGATTTTAACTTTGGAAGTATCCTCAAGGATTACTTAATGCTAAATGATTATGCTGTAGTCCTCGCTAAAAATGGAATTGAGGGTTTTGAAAAGTTCCAAAAAGACACCTATGATATGTGTATATTGGATGTAATGATGCCTTATAAAGATGGGTTTTCTTTGGCTAAAGAAATACGTGAAAAAGATGAAAATATTCCACTTATATTCCTAACTGCAAAAAATCTGAAAGAAGATGTTTTAAAAGGCTTTAAAATTGGTGCGGACGATTATATCACAAAGCCTTTTGATTCCGATGTACTTTTGGCAAAAATCAAAGCTATTTTAAATCGCAAGAATTTTTTCAATATTCCTGAGTCTGAAAATCATGAGTTTGTGATAGGTAAATTTATATTCAATTCTAAATTACGTTTTTTAAATTTTGATGAAAGTGAGCCTGTAAAACTCTCTCCTAAAGAGAACCAGCTTCTAAAATTACTGGTCCTAAATATCAATGATCTTTTAACGAGAGAAATGGCGCTAAACAAGATTTGGAGGGATGACAACTACTTTACTTCTAGAAGTATGGATGTTTACATTGCCAAGTTGAGAAAGTATCTTAGAAAGGATGAAAACGTGGAAATATTAAATATTCACGGAGAGGGATTCAGGTTAGTTGTATCCGAATAAAATTCATTAATTATTACTGATTTCGCGGGTGGAACTTTTGCATCACATTTTTTAGATGCTTGTTGTCTAGGTGCGTGTATATTTCCGTAGTAGTTATGCTTTCGTGACCAAGTAGTATTTGTATTGATCTAAGGTCAGCTCCATTTTCTAGTAGATGAGTAGCAAAGGAATGTCTAAAAGTATGAGGGCTTATTTTCTTTTTAATACCAGCCTTTTTTGCCGTATTTCTAACGATAGTAAAGATCATAGCACGAGTAATTTTTCCTCCATTTCGATTTAAAAATAAAACATCATTGTCTTGTGGATTGATATTTTGTAACTGCCGAATTTCATCAACGTAAATTTGGATATATTTCTTGGAGTAACTTCCTAACGGCACCAATCTTTGTTTATCTCCTTTTCCAGTTACTCGTATAATATTCTCTTTGAAAAATACATTTGACATGGTTAACTCAACTAACTCACTAACTCTCAATCCACTTCCATACAGCGTTTCAATAATTGCACGGTTGCGATGCCCGTGGGTTTGATTCAATTCAATGCTGTCAAGAATTTTTTCTATTTCCTGAAGATTGAGTGTTTCAGGGAGTTTTCTACCCAGTTTTGGACTTTCTATCAAATCAGCAGGTGAACTTTCACGGTGATTTTCAAAAATTAAAAAATTAAAAAAACTTTTTATAGCCGAAATTTGTCTTGCCTGACTGCTGCTACCAATAGATTTTGACTGTTTGTAGATAAACTGTTGAAGCGTCTCTCTAGTGCAATTTTTAGGTGTTTGCACAATTTTATTTTCTTCTAGAAAATGAGCCAGAGAAACAATATCCAGACAGTAATTTTTTACTGTATTTTCAGATAGACCTCTTTCTATCTTGAGGTAAAATTCGAAATCACTAATAAGAGAATTCCAGTTCAAAGCAATGTAAATTTAAATAAATCTATTTACTTGGATGTTATTGTAAATGATTAAAGGGCTTAGTATGGATATTTGCTAATACAACCCCTTTAAGCCTTTCTTAATCACTGTAATTTGCGTTGTGTTACTATTTATCTTGTGGAAATTTAGAACTGTAAATAGATCTCATAGCATTTTATTTTTGGGAATAAAGCTAAGATAGGTAAGCCATGATGAAATAAGTTTAATTTTAACAATATAAATGTAAGTTTGGTGTAGATTAAATTCAAAATTCACCTGACAAAAAAAAATGGTTAATTTTGACAAAATTTTGAAATGAAAATAGCTATAATAAATGGTCCGAACTTAAATCTCTTGGGAACGAGAGAGCCAGGCGTCTATGGTCATCAAACTTTTGAAGACTACTTAAAAAGTTTAGTTGCAGCTTATCCCAGCATAGACTTTGACTATTTTCAATCTAATATTGAAGGTGAATTAATTGACCAAATCCAAAAAGTTGGATTTTCCTCGGATGGTATCCTTTTGAATGCAGCCGCTTATACTCATACCTCAGTTGGAATCGGTGATGCTGTCAAGGCAGTAGATACTCCTGTAATTGAAATCCATATTTCAAATACTTTTTCTCGTGAGGATTTCAGGCATAAGTCTTACCTCACTCCGGTTTCAAAGGGAATAATAGTTGGTTTTGGCCTCGATAGCTACCGTTTGGGAATCGAAGCCTTATTAAAACCCTAGAGGTGAATCACCTCATCATAAGCATCAGCAACGGCTTCCATAACTGCTTCACTCATCGTAGGGTGAGGATGAACAGTTTTTAATACTTCGTGGCCAGTAGTCTCAAGTTTTCGACCTAAAACTGCCTCAGCGATCATGTCAGTTACTCCTACGCCAATCATATGGCAACCAAGCCATTCGCCGTATTTAGCATCAAAGATGACTTTCACGAATCCTTCTGAATTTCCGCCAGCTTGGGCTTTTCCAGAAGCCGAAAATGGGAATTTCCCAACTTTGATCTCTAAACCTTTTTCCTTGGCTTGTGCTTCGGTTAATCCAACAGACGCAACTTCAGGGAAACAGTAGGTACACCCTGGAATATTACCATAGTCAATTGGTTCTACGTGGTGTCCAGCTATTTTTTCAACGCAAAGTATTCCCTCAGCAGAGGCAACATGAGCAAGTGCTTGTCCCGAAGTGACATCTCCAATGGCATAATAACCAGGGAGATTTGTTTGGTAAAAGTCATTTACCATGATTTTATCCCTGTCAACCGCAATACCAACTTCTTCGAGGCCCAAATTTTCAATATTGGATTTGATTCCAACAGCGGAAAGAACAATGTCTGCACTAATTGTTTCCTCTCCTTTTGAGGTTTTTACAGTTGCCTTGACTACTTTACCTGTAACATCGACTCCAGTGACCTCTGAGCTGGTCATAATTTTTATGCCACTTTTTTTGAAACTTTTTTCTAATTGCTTTGAAACTTCCTCATCCTCTACAGGGACAATTCTATCTAAATATTCTACAATTGTTACCTCTGTTCCCATTGCGTTGTAGAAATAAGCGAATTCAATTCCAATGGCTCCAGAACCTACAACAACAAGTTTTTTAGGCTGTTTTTCCAACGTCATCGCTTCGCGATATCCGATTATTTTTTTGCCATCCTGAGGCAAACTAGGTAATTCTCTTGATCGAGCTCCAGTGGCGATTATGATATTTTTAGCTTTATATTCTTCTGTTTTATTATCAGCTGTGACACTTATTTTTTTGCCAGCCAAAACTTTACCGTGCCCCGTGAGAATATCAATTTTATTTTTTTTCATTAAAAATTGAACTCCTTTGCTCATCCCCGCAGCGACGTCTCTACTTCTATTTACTACAGCATCAAAATCCTTATCATACTCTTTAACAGTCAGTCCATAATCTGCTGCATGTTTAAGATAGTTAAATACTTGAGCGGATTTAAGAAGTGCTTTGGTAGGGATACAGCCCCAATTAAGACATACCCCACCTAGACTTTCTTTTTCAACAATGGCTGTTTTTAGTCCGAGTTGGGAGGCGCGAATTGCAGTTACATAGCCTCCAGGACCACTACCTAAAATGATTACATCATATTCTTTCATCAAGATTGAAGTTTAAATTCTTTGCAAATTTAAGAAACTGAAAGGTATTTTTTTGCTTATTGGCTATTCCTTCTTTTTTTTAAAAGAAATACTTGCTGAGTTTACACAGTAGCGTAATCCCGTTGAAGTAGGTCCATCATTAAAAACATGACCTTGATGACCACCACAATTAGCGCAGACAATTTCAGTTCTAATCATACCTGACGAATGATCAGGAACCTCTTCTAATGATCCTTCAATTGCTTTATCATAGCTAGGCCAACCACAATGGCTATCAAATTTACTCTCGCTGGTGTAGAGTGGTTCGTCACAACCTTTACATAGGTAGGTACCTTCTTGATAATGGTCGTTGAACTTTCCAGTGAAAGGGTATTCAGTCCCTTTTTGCCTTAAAATTCTGTACTCTTCGTCCGAGAGTTCTGATTTCCAATCCTCATCAGATTTTTCTAAGGGATAATTATTTTTATTTCTCATCAGATACAAAGTTAAGGGCTGCAGAATTTATACAATGCCTTTTTCCAGTAGTTTCCTTTGGACCGTCATTGAAGACATGACCAAGATGTCCTCCACATTTATTACATTTTAATTCTGTTCGAGCATAGCCCAATTTATAATCCACATCGTACTCAATATTGCTCTCAACAGCTCGGTCAAATGAAGGCCAACCACAATTGGACTCATATTTATAATCAGATTTGTAGAGGGGAGTGTTGCAACCAGCACAGAGATATGTTCCTTCTTCCTTGTGTTTATTGTATATACCAGTAAATGGATACTCCGTAGCCGCTTTTCTCAGCACCATATAAGACATATTAGGTAAAGCAGACTGCCATTCTTCATCTGTCTTTTCATATTGATAAGTCTTTTTTTCTTTAGCTTTTTCCTCCTGAGCTACGCTCATACACCCAAATAAAGTGATGGAAATAAATGCTATAACAATCTTTTTGGAACCCATTTTGGATTTTTAAATACTAAATAAAGTTAAGTCTTTTTAAAAAAACAAATACAATAATTGACTACAAAACAAATGAATTCATACATTGTGCTGGTCTAAAAGGAAATGAGAACAACAAAAAAACTTGAAAAGGGGAATAAAAAATTAATTAATGCTTGGGCATTTTACGATTGGGCAAATTCAGTCTATCCATTGGTAATAAGCTCCACTGTTTTCCCAATTTACTACAGCAACCTATCAGAAGATATTAGCTCCATAGAGTTTATGGGCTATGATTTTAAGAATACCGCGCTTATCAGTTTTATAACTGCGATTGCATTTGTTGTAGTTGCCTTCAATTCACCCTTTTTATCTGGTATTGCTGACTATATAGGCAACAAAAAACGTTTCATGAAAATTTTTGTTTATACTGGCTCACTCTCTTGCATAGGACTATATTTTTTCGAGTTAGATAATCTCTATATGGGACTCTTCTTCTACTTTTTTGCTTTGATAGGTTTTTGGGCAAGTTTAGTATTCTATAACTCCTATCTTCCCGATATTGCCCATCCGGAGCAACAAGATTTAGCCAGTGCTAGAGGGTTTTCTATGGGTTATGTCGGTAGTGTATTGCTATTAATTTTTAATTTATCCATGGTTATGGAACCTAGTTGGTATGGGATTTCAGGAACACCAGCTGAGGCATCCATGAAAGCCATGAAATACTCGTTCGTCACCGTAGGTTTTTGGTGGGCTTTGTTCAGTCAGTATTCTTTTTATCATCTGCCCAAAGGCAATAGCTCTGGTAAAGTCAACAAAGATATCTTATGGAATGGCTTTTTGGAATTAAAAAAAGTATGGAACCAGCTTGACAATTACCTTACGCTTAAAAAGTTCCTCCCTGCTTTTTTTGTATACAGTACTGCTTTGCAGACCGTATTTTTAATAGCGACTTATTTTGGAGAAGGAGAGATTTCTTGGGCGAGTAGCCAACAAAAAACCGTTGGTTTGATTGTCAGTATTCTACTCATTCAGATCGTCGCCATTTTTGGGGCTTATGGAACAGCCACAATCGCCAAAAAATATGGAAACATCACCACTTTAATAGGTGTTAACTTTATATGTGCTGGACTGTGCCTTTTTGCCTTTTTTATTACGACCCCTATTCAATTTTATATTGCCGCAGCAGGAGTTGGAATGGTCATGGGGGGGATTCAGGCATTATCTCGTTCCACATATTCTAAACTAATCCCTAAAACCAAGGACACTACTTCCTTTTTCAGCTTTTACGACGTTACAGAAAAAATTGGGATTATAATTGGGATGGCCATGTTCGGTACTATTGATCAATTTACTGGCAGTATGCGAAATGCAATCTTATTTTTTGTCATATTATTTTTATCTGGCGCTTTGCTGTTAACAAGAATTCCCAATCGTTTTTTTAAAAATCATTTAAAAGATTAAATACTTCAAAAAGCTTTTTGGCACAGGAATTGAACAGGTTAATGTGTAATTAAAACAAAAAGTGTTTTTTAGCTTTTAAGACCTGATTAATGCTCTTTTTATGACAACATGTCTGATAAAATAACATATGACCAAATCTAACTTTATATCATTTGACAATTTGACACTCCAAGACATTGAAACTGAGGCGGAGTTAATACCATTATTGACACCCGAGGACGAAGAAGCACTCAGGAATGAGGACTTACCCGATAAGGTTCCAATTCTTCCCTTAAGAAATACCGTATTATTCCCTGGTGTAGTTATTCCTATTACCGCAGGTAGGGACAAATCTATTCAACTAATAAAAGACGCCAACAAGGCGGATAAAATTATTGGGGTAGTAGCACAAAAGGATCAAAATATCGAGAATCCCGCTCCATCTGATATTTATACATTAGGAACAGTTGCTCAAATCTTGAGAGTTCTTAAAATGCCCGATGGGAACACCACTGTTATTATTCAAGGAAAAAGGCGATTTGAGATTAAAAGTATCATTGAAGAGCAACCCTATCTAAGGGCAAGTATCAAAGCCGTTGAAGAAAAAATTCCTGACAGTAGTGATTCTGAGTTTAAGGCGACGATTGATTCCATTAAAGACTTGGCACTTCAAATTATCCAAGAAAACCCCAACATACCCACAGAGGCTTCCTTTGCGATTAAAAACATTCAAAGTCATGCTTTTTTGATCAATTTCGTTTCCTCCAACATGAATCTTACCGTCAAGGAAAAGCAAGAGATTTTATCTATCGTGGATTTGCAAGAAAGAGCTATCGCTTGCTTAAAATACATGAATCTTGAGTACCAAAAGTTGGCGTTAAAGAACGATATTCAATCCAGGGTAAGGACTGATTTAGATCAGCAACAACGAGAGTACTATTTGAATCAGCAAATGAAAACTATTCAGGAGGAGTTGGGGGTAGTTTCCTATGAGCAAGAAATTGATGAAATGCATCAGCGTGCAAATGCCAAAAAGTGGAATGAGGCCGTTGGAATACATTTTGAAAAGGAACTCAGTAAATTACAAAGGATGAATCCTCAGGTGCCAGAGTATTCCGTTCAAAGAAACTACTTAGATTTATTTCTTGACCTACCATGGAATGAGTTTTCTGAGGATAATTTTAATCTTAAAAAAGCTCAAAGAATTCTAGATCGCGATCATTTTGGATTGGACGATGTTAAAAAGCGAATAATTGAGTACTTGGCTGTATTAAAGCTACGGAATGATATGAAATCCCCAATTCTGTGTCTATATGGCCCACCTGGAGTTGGTAAAACTTCACTCGGAAAATCGATTGCAGAAGCATTGGGAAGATCTTATGTCAGAATTTCTTTAGGAGGTATGCGCGATGAGGCTGAGATAAGAGGACATCGCAAAACATACATTGGCGCATTACCTGGACGCATAATAAAAAGTATAAAAAAAGCAGGTACCTCAAACCCAGTTTTTGTGTTAGATGAAATTGATAAAATAAATTCTGGTGTTCAAGGCGATCCTGCATCTGCGCTACTTGAAGTATTGGACCCCGAACAGAATGGTGCCTTTTACGACAATTTTCTTGAATTGGGCTATGACCTATCCAAGGTGATGTTTGTCGCTACTGCAAACAGCCTTTCTCCAATTCAGCCTGCCTTGCGGGATCGAATGGAGATTATCAATATATCCGGATATACCCTAGAGGAAAAGTCTGCCATTGCAAGAAAACACCTATTGCCAAAACAACTAAAAGAACACGGTTTAGGTAAAGAGCATTTGAGTTTAAGTAAAGGGGTACTGGATAAAATAGTCGAGGGATATACAAGAGAATCTGGAGTGAGAGGTTTGGAAAAACAAATTGCCAAAGCTGTCCGTTATGTCGCAAAATCCATCGCTATGGAGGAAGATTATAAAAAAACGCCTAAAATAACGGAACTGGTTGAAATTTTGGGGCCTGAAAAAGTGCATCGTGACCTTTATGAAAACAATCATGTTGCGGGAGTCGTAACAGGTTTGGCATGGACTAGTGTGGGTGGAGATATTCTTTTTATTGAATCAGCTATTTCTGAGGGTAAAGGACAATTGTCAATTACAGGAAACTTGGGTAAGGTGATGAAAGAATCAGCAACTATTGCAATGGAGTTTATTAAATCTAATAAAGATTTTTTAGGTTTAAAAAACTTCAACTTTGATAAGTACAATATTCACATTCATGTCCCTGAAGGAGCCACCCCTAAAGATGGGCCGAGTGCTGGTATAACAATGTTGACCTCTTTAGTTTCTTTACTCACTCAAAAAAGAGTTAAAAGTAAGCTGGCAATGACTGGTGAGATTACTCTTAGAGGTAAAGTGCTTCCTGTGGGAGGGATTAAGGAAAAAATCTTAGCCGCCAAACGTTCTAAAATAAAAGAAATCATCTTGAGTGAGGACAATAGAAAGGATATTGATGAGATTAACCAGAAGTATCTGAGAGGATTGACATTTCATTATGTTAAAGAAATGCAAGAAGTACTTGATGTCGCCATACTTTCTAAAAGAGTAAAGCATCCGAAAACATTTAAACCCTAGCCTTTTGGATAAAGTTATTATTGCAATTGATGGTTTTGCATCGACAGGTAAAAGTACCTTAGCAAAAAAGCTTTCCCAGCATTTGGGTTTACCCTATGTAGATTCTGGAGCTCTATTTCGCGGAATAACTTTTTGGGTATTAAAAAACGGTTGGGTCAGTGATGATAATTTAAATGAATTAGCCATTGAAAAGGGTTTAGATAATTTAAATATTTTTTTTGATTCGGTGACTAACATCTTGTCAGTAAATGGAATAGATGTTACTGAAGCAATAAGAAGTAAAGAGGTTTCGGCTCAAGTTAGTCAAATTGCAAAATTGTCTTTTGTGCGTTCTTTTTTGTTGAACCAACAAAGACAGATGAGCCTTAGAGCAGGTTTAGTAATGGATGGTAGGGATATTGGAACTGTAGTTTTTCCCAATGCAGATTTTAAATTCTTCTTTACTGCAAAACCTGAGGTTAGGGCACAGCGTAGATTGGAAGAGATGGAGGCTAGTGGTCATCAAGCGAATTTTGCAGATGTTTTAAAAAATATACTAGATCGTGACAGAATTGATAGCCAAAGAAAAATATCTCCATTAAAAAAAGCTGCGGATGCTATAGAAATAAACACTTCCGAACTTTCCCTTGAGCAAGCTTTTGATCTTTTGATTGCTAAAATTAATACTAAATAAAATCACATAAATATTTGTAAATAAGCAGATTCCTCCTAAATTTGCGCACTCGTAATTGGTAGGGAAAAATAGAGTAAAGAAAAATATTATTAACAGCTTCTGTTGTTTCAATTAATTTTCCCGAATAGCAGAATACAAAATTAATCACAGCCATGGCTGAGAAAAAAACCACCGTGGCAGCAAAAACAACAGATGCTGCTGAAAAGCCCAAAAAAACTACGGCTGCAAAAAAAACAACCACTAAGGCAGCTACTACTAAAAAAACTACCGTAACAAAAAAAACTGCAACTGCAAAAGCAGTTAAGGCAGTCGCGGATAAGGAAGTAGTCGAAAAAACTGAGGTTGTCCTGGAAACAGTCGAGGAAACTCCTGAAGTAAAAGTGCAGGAAGCTGAGGTCACTACTGAAACAGCAGATGATTTCCTTGAAAACTTTAACTGGCATAATTATCAGGAAGGGATCGATGTAATTGAAGATGATCAACTTAAAGAATTCGAAAAATTAGTCGCCGAGAATTTTGTTGATACCGCGGATGATGACGTCCTTGAAGGAGTAATCGTTCATTTGACAGATCGCGAGGCAATTATTGATATTAATGCAAAATCTGAAGGGGTTATTTCCCTTAATGAATTTAGATACAACCCTAACTTAAAAGTTGGGGATAAGGTTGAGGTGATTGTTGACACACGAGAAGATAAAACGGGTCAATTAATACTATCCCATAGAAAAGCTAGAGTAATCAAAGCTTGGGATCGTGTGAACAACGCCCACGATAACGGAGAAATTGTCAATGGATTTGTCAAGTGCAGAACCAAAGGAGGGATGATTGTTGACGTATTTGGAATTGAAGCTTTCTTGCCAGGTTCACAAATTGATGTAAAGCCAATTCGAGACTATGATCAATATGTAAATAAAACAATGGAATTTAAAGTGGTTAAAATTAATCACGAATTCAAAAACGTTGTTGTTTCTCATAAAGCGCTAATTGAGGCTGATTTAGAAGAACAAAAGAAAGAGATTATCGGGCAGCTTGAAAAAGGTCAAGTTCTCGAGGGTATGGTTAAGAATATTACTTCTTACGGGGTATTTGTCGACCTTGGAGGTGTAGACGGACTTATCCACATCACCGACCTCTCATGGAGTAGAATTAACCACCCCAACGAAATTTTAGAACTCGATCAAAAACTCAATGTCGTTATTCTCGACTTTGATGACGATAAATCAAGGATTCAACTTGGTTTAAAACAATTAAGTGCGCATCCTTGGGATCGCCTTAGTGAAGAGCTAAAAGAAGGAGATAAGGTAAAAGGTAAAGTTGTTGTAATTGCTGATTATGGTGCTTTTATTGAAATAGAAGAAGGTGTAGAGGGATTAGTTCACGTTTCTGAAATGTCATGGTCTACGCATTTGAGATCTGCGCAAGATTTTGTCAGTGTTGGTGACGAGGTAGAAGCGGTCTTATTAAGTCTAGATCGTGAAACCAGAAAAATGTCACTTGGTATCAAGCAATTATTAACGGACCCTTGGACAGATATTACCACTAAATACCCAGTTGGTTCCAAACACAAAGGAATCGTCAGAAACTTCACCAATTTTGGTGTATTTATTGAATTGGAGGAAGGAGTTGACGGACTTGTTTACATCTCTGATCTATCTTGGACTAAAAAAATCAAGCACCCATCTGAGATTTTGAATTTATCTGATGAGATTGATGTTGTTGTTCTTGAGCTAGATGTTGATGGTCGTAAACTAAGCCTTGGGCACAAACAGACCCAAGAAAATCCTTGGGATAAGTATGCAGAAGAATTTGCGGTAGGAAGTGTTCATAAAACTGCTATAACTGAAGTTGTTGATAAAGGGGCAACCATTACATTCAATGATAATGTAATTGCATTTGTTCCCTCTCGTCACATGGAAAAGCAAGACGGCTCAAAACTTAATAAAGGCGAGGAAGTTGAGTTCAAGATCATCGAATTCAATAAAGAGTTTAAACGTGTTGTTGCTTCTCATACCAGCTTATTTAGAGAGCAGGAAAAGATGAATTTTAATAAAGCAGCTAGAAAAGTCAAAGAAAGTAATGCTGAAAAAACCACATTAGGAGACTTAGACGCATTAGCTGACTTAAAGAAAAAAATGAAAGACGCTTAGTGTTTTTCTTTTTTCACCACAGAAAGCCCTTCTATTCGGAGGGCTTTTTTGTTTAATGGATTAATTAAAAAGTGATATTTTTGCACTATGTCTCCCAAGGTACTCTTGTCATCTAAGAAAATCGATATTATTTTGAATCGATTGGCATGCCAGTTAATTGAAAAACATCCCGATTTTAGTCAAGTGGTTTTGGTTGGTCTCCAGCCTCGAGGAATTTTCCTGCTTGATCGCTTGGTGAATCTTTTAGAGCGAGATTACGCTAAGGGTAAAGTTATATCTGGAAAGCTCGATATTACTTTTTTTAGAGATGATTTTCGCCGGTTTGATAAAACGCTAGCAGCCTCCTCCTCTGAAATGGAAGTGACCATCGAGGGTAAATCGGTAGTCATCATTGATGATGTGTTGTTTACAGGAAGAAGTATTAGAGCAGCTTTAACGGCCTTGGATAACTATGGTCGCCCACTAGATGTTCAATTATTGGTACTTATAGACAGAAGATTTAGTCGTCATTTACCCATACAACCTGATTTTATTGGGGCACAGGTCGATGCCTTGGAAGGGGATAAAGTTCGTGTACAGTGGAAGGACGATAAACATGATGATATCGTTTATATAGAAAAAAAATAACTGAATGAAAAAATTAAGTGTTGATCATTTACTAGGAATAAAATACCTGAATGAGGATGATATTCACTTGATTTTTGAAACCGCAGATCATTTTAAAGAGGTTATCAATCGGCCGATAAAAAAAGTTCCCAGCTTACGGGATATTACTATTGCCAATCTATTTTTTGAAAATAGTACCAGAACAAAACTTTCGTTCGAACTGGCCGAAAAGCGACTCAGTGCAGATGTAATTAACTTCTCAGCCTCTCAGTCATCTGTGAGTAAAGGAGAAACACTAATAGACACCGTAAACAATATTTTGGCCATGAAAGTTGATGTTGTGGTCATGCGCCATCCCAACCCTGGCGCAGCTTTGTTTTTGTCACAAAATGTGGATGCTTGCATTATAAACGCTGGAGATGGTACTCATGAACATCCTTCTCAAGCACTATTGGACGCTTATTCCATTAAAGAAAAACTGGGGGACTTAAAGGGAAAACGAATAGCAATAGTAGGAGATATTTTACATTCCAGAGTAGCCCTGTCCAATATATTTGCCCTTAAAATGCTTGGAGCAGAAGTTAAGCTTTGTGGTCCAAAATCACTTATTCCTAGGCATATTCAGTCTTTGGGTGTATCCGTTAGCACCGATTTAATGGAAACCTTAAAGTGGTGTGATGCTGTCAATATGTTGAGAGTTCAAAATGAAAGAATGGATTTGAATTACTTCCCCACAACAAGAGAGTATGCACAATTATATGGTTTAAATCTAAAAAAACTCGAGCGTATAAAAAAAGAAATTGTAATTCTGCATCCTGGTCCAATAAATAGGGGAGTGGAGATCACATCTGATGTTGCAGATTCAAAAAACGCCATCATTCTCGATCAAGTGGAAAATGGTGTTGCCATAAGAATGGCTGTAATTTATCTACTTGTTGCAAAGCTTAATATTCCTCAGGTATGATCAATAAGCAAAATGATACTTATCAATACTTGAAACCCGAATCTTCATCTTTATCTAAATTTGATTTTGATATTCCCGAGAACAACTCACTTGACATTATCGTTGATTTAGCTCATTTAAAAGCCATTATTAGTCCTCTCAACGATCTATTGTTTGAACTTAATGAAAAACAGATTTCAAAAGGTTGTAGTTTGGTAATCGTTGCTGCGGATGCTACTGCGTTCTCCAATCGCGATGCATTGGTCATTGTTCCAACCCTTATCGAAGCGGAGGACTATATTCAGATGGAACAAATTCAAAGAGATTTAGGATTTTAATATGAAGCTAACCATTCTAGGCTGTCATTCCGCTACCCCTCTTGTAAATGCTCATACTACCTCTCAGGTTCTCGAGTTGAGGGATCACTTATTTTTAATCGATTGTGGCGAGGGAACCCAGATTCAACTTCGTAATCAAAAAATTAAGTTTTCTAGAATTAAACATATTTTTATTTCTCATCTGCACGGTGATCATTTTTACGGTTTGGTAGGCTTAATTAGCACTTTTAGGCTTTTGGGAAGAACCGCAGATTTACATGTTTACGGACCCAAAGGAATTAAGGAAATTATCACACTGCAACTTAAACTCGCCAATTCGTGGACTAATTATGATTTGTTCTTTCACGAGCTAGATGATGATCAATCTCAATTGATTTTTGAAGATGATTTTCTAACCGTTTCCACCATCCCCCTAGATCATCGAGTTTATACAAATGGTTTTTTATTTAAAGAAAAAATTGGGCAAAGAAGGCTTAATAAAGAAAAAATTAAAGATTACAAGATTGAGACCTATGACTTTCAAAATCTCAAATTGGGAAAAGATGTTATGACTGAAGATGGGCAGACCATTTATAATGAGGAATTGACTTTGGCGCCACACCCTATTAAAACTTACGCATTTTGTAGTGATACAGCTTACAATGAAAAGATCATCCCTTTGATTAAGTCAGTTGATTTATTATACCACGAAGCCACTTTCTTGGATGCTCACGAAAACTTGGCTAAAAAAACCAAACATAGTACTGCAAAACAGGCAGCTAAAATCGCAAAGTTAGCTGAGGTAAAAAAATTGGTTTTAGGTCATTTTTCCAGTAGGTACAATGAGAAAAGTAATTTCATGTTGGAGGCAAAAACTATTTTTGAGATGGTCGAATTAGCTTCAGATGGTAAAACTATTAAACTCTAATTTGACATATAAATTGTAAATTTGAACTATCTAAAAATGAATTAAAAATCATGAAACCGAATTTAGCTGATTTGAGAAAATCTTATGAAAAAGGCAGTCTAGATATCGAGGCTGTTGGAGACAATCCTTTTCAGTTATTTAAGAAATGGTTTCAACAAGCTGAGGAGTCGGATAAGATTGAAGAAGCCAATGCGATGACCTTATCTACCTTGGGTGAAAAAGGTTATCCTAAAGCTAGAGTGGTGCTTTTAAAAGGTTTTTCAGAAGAAGGATTTGTTTTTTTTACTAATTATGATAGTGAGAAAGGAAGATCTCTTTTAATGAACCCAAAAGTAGGTTTAGCTTTTTTTTGGCCTCCCTTAGAGCGTCAAATTATAATTAAAGGAAATGCTGAAAAACTCTCTCCAGAAAAGTCTGATGCTTATTTTAATTCTCGTCCTAGAGGAAGTCAATTGGGTGCTTTGGTTTCTCCACAGAGTGAGGTAATTCCAAATCGAAAATTTTTGGAAGATCGACTAAAAGCTCTTGAGGAAAAATATAAAAACATACCTATTCCCAGACCTGATAACTGGGGAGGAATTCTCATTAAACCTATTCAGATAGAATTTTGGCAAGGTCGTCCCAATCGTTTACACGATAGAATATTATACCAATCGATTAATCATTCTTCTTGGAAAATTGAACGTCTAGCACCCTAATTACCCATGAAAGAATTAATCATTTTAAGACATGCCAAATCCAATCGTGAGTATGCTGTAGATGATATTGACCGTCCTTTATCTGTAGCCGGAATAGAGAGGATTAAAAAAATCTCCCAAAAAAAGGAGGATTTTTTTAAGAATGCAGATATCATAGTGTCTAGCCCTGCCAATCGAGCTCTTCATACTGCCCAACTGATGATGCAAGAACTAGAATTTCCATATCAAAAGTTAATTATTGACAAAAAACTATATACATTTTACGTAAATGATGTCATTGACTATGTTCACTTTTTAGACAACCAATGGACTAAAGTTATTTTGGTTGGTCATAACCCTGCTTTTACTGAATTGGTCAATCATTTTTCTGAGAAAAAAATTACTCATCTTCGCACAGCTGGATTAGTCAAAATTTCCTTTAGCACAAATGATTGGTCAACCATTCTACAGGGAGATATGGAACTAGGACAAAATCCCGCAAAAAACTACTATTAATGAACATTGAACCTCAATATGTAAATCGTGAAATAAGTTGGCTGGACTTCAATGAAAGGGTGCTACAGGAGGCTGATGATAATAAAGTTCCGCTGCTAGAGCGATTGCGATTTCTTGGAATATTTTCAAATAATTTAGACGAATTTTTTCAAGTAAGGTATGCCACTGTGAAAAGAATTGCTCAATCCAGTAAATCAGGAAAAAAGGTTTTTGCTGGTAGGAGTGCCGAAGCATTATTAAAAGAAATTACCAACAAGGTAATTAAGCTGCAGGATCAAAGTGCGGAAATTTTAAATCGTATTTATCAAGAGATGGAGCGGGAAAATATATTTTTTATTGATGAAAATCAAGTACTCCCTGAACATGAAGAGTTTTTAAAGGATTACTTCATCGAAAAAGTAAATCCCGGATTAGTAACCGTAATACTTTCGGAAGATCAAAAACAAGACTTATCCGATAACAAAGCATTTCTGATTGTATCGATGAGCTTGGCGGAAAATTCCACCCCAAATCGCTTATACGCTTTAATTGAAATTCCCAAAGATGCAAAGCGATTTGTTGTCCTTCCCAGAAATAAATATGGCAAACAATATGTGATGATGTTGGACGACCTTATTCGTTATAATTTTCACATAGTTTTTAGTTTTTTCAACTACCAATCTATTGTTGCTCATATGGTAAAAATTACCAGAGATGCTGAGTTAGACCTTGAGGAAGACGTATCCATAAGTTATGTTGAAAAAATAACCATGAGTGTAAAAGATCGTATGATCAGTGATCCTGTGAGATTGGTTTACGACAAAGAAATACCTGACGATACCCTTACATTTATAATCAAGAAACTCAAAGTTGATTCTACCGATAGCCTCATACCAGGGGGTAAGTACCACCAACGAAGAGATTACATGAATTTCCCTAGCTTAGATCGAACAGATTTATTGTATTCCAAGTTTACCCCACTTCCCATACCTAATTTGAGCTTAGAAGAAAATATTCTTGATGCGATTGAAAAGAAGGATTATTTACTGTACGCTCCATATCAAAACTTCTCTTATGTGATTAAATTCTTGAGGGAGGCGGCAATTGATCCTAAGGTAAAATCTATAAAAATCACCATATATCGTCTGTCTAAACTTTCCCATGTAGCCAGTGCTCTAATTAATGCAGCAAAAAACGGAAAAAAAGTCTTGGTTCAAATTGAATTACAGGCAAGATTTGATGAACAAAACAATATCATTTTTGCGGAACAGCTAGAAGCGGCAGGTGTACAGCTAATTTTTGGAATCCCTGGATTAAAAGTACATTCTAAAATTTGCATCATTGAGCGGGAAGGGGAAAAGAAAAAATTGCGATATGGCTTTGTCAGCACAGGAAATTTCAATGAATCAACGGCAAAGATTTATACTGATTATACCCTTTTTACGGCTGATCAACAAATCTTGAAAGAGGTCAATAAAGTATTTAATTTCTTAGAAGTCAGTTATAAGCTCAAAAAATACAAACACCTTATTGTATCTCCTCATTACTCTGCCAGTATTTTGAAAAAACTCATAGATAAGGAAATCGAAAACCACAGCAATGGACTTCCTTCAGGCATAAGTTTGAAAATCAATAACATAACCAATTATCCACTGGTTGACAAGCTGTATCAAGCTAGTCAGGCTGGCGTAAAGATAAAAATGATTGTCAGAGGGATATGCTGTCTTGTACCAGGTATTAAAGGTCTGAGTGAAAACATTCAGGTGATTAGCGTTGTGGATAAATTTTTGGAACATCCTAGAGTTTATATTTTCGAAAATGGAGGGGATAGAAAAATATATTTGTCCTCTGCGGACTTAATGACACGCAATATTGAAAATAGGGTTGAAGTGGCCTGCCCAATCTATGATAAGGATTTGCAAAAAGAAATTCTAGATACCTTCAATATTTCTTGGAACGATAATGTCAAAGCGAGAATTGTAAACAAACAACCTCAAAATAAAATGGTTAAACCCCCAGCTAGAGCCCCTGAGCAAAGATCACAGTGGACTACCTATGCCTATTATGAAAATAAATTAATTCAGTAGGATTTTGAAGGTAAAAAAATTTGCTGCAATAGATATTGGTTCCAATGCAATGAGGGTCTTAATTGCTAACGTAATCGAGAAAGGAGACGAGGTTCTTTTTCAAAAAAACTCTCTTGTTCGCTCACCTGTTAGATTAGGTGAAGATTCGTTTACCTTAGGTGAAATTTCATCCGAAAGTCTCAAGCGGTTCGTCAAAACCATGAAAGCTTTTAAGCTGTTAATGAATGTCCATGATGTCACTTATTACAAGGCCTATGCGACCTCTGCATTGAGAGAGGCAAATAATAGCACACATGTCATCAAGACAATAGAAAAGAAGACAGGTATCAAAGTCGAAATAATTGATGGTAGTAAAGAAGCGGAGATTATTTCCAATACCAAAATGGCTGAGTTTATCGATATGCAAAAAACATTTCTCTTTGTCGATGTAGGCGGAGGAAGTACAGAATTCACTTTTATTAATGAAGGTAAACGAGTCACCTCAAAATCTTTTAAAATAGGAACAGTTAGATTGATTAATAATTTGGTTGATAACCGAGTATGGGACGCAATTAAAGAATGGATTAAAAAAAATTCAGAAAACTACGATAAGATTACATTGATGGGTTCTGGTGGAAATATCAATAAATTATTTAAACTCTCAAACATCAAAGAGGGCAAGCCTCTGTCAAAAATTAACCTTGGTCTGATCCATAAAGAACTGGAAGCATTAACCTATGAGGAAAGGATATTAAAATTTGAACTGAATCCAGACCGAGCAGATGTCATTGTTCCAGCAGCAAGAATTTATTTAAAGGCGCTTGAGTGGAGTGGTGGTCAAAAGATTTACGTGCCTAAGTTTGGTCTTTCAGACGGTATGATAAAGTACATGTATAAAAACCTGAAGAAAAAAGTTTAACCGTGCATTGTTTCCTTTTTTCCTAAAGCTTTCATTAGTCCTGCTTCATATTCCAGTAACTCCTCCCATTTGTTGTTTACTTTTTCTATATTTTCACCGTATTGTCTTGCTAATTTTAAGAAAAGCGTGTAGTGATGTGCTTCGCTAATCATTAGTTTTCTGTAAAATTTTTGGAGTGACTTATCCGCTAATGATTCCGATAATAGTCTAAACCTTTCACAGCTTCTGGCTTCTATCAGTGCGGCATAGAGCAACTTGTGAACCAATTGATCCGACCGACTACCTCCCTTAGGGAAAAATTGATGTAAATCTCTAACATAGTTGTCCTTTCGCTCTCTTCCTAGAACCATACCTCTTTTAAGCATAATATTATGAACCATTTCAAAATGACTCATTTCCTCTTGTGCAAGGACTGTCATCTCTTTAACTAAATCGCTTAGTTCTGGATATTGGACGATAAAAGAAATCGCAGTACTGGCAGCTTTTTGTTCACAAAAAGCGTGATCGGTTAAGATTTCGTGAATATTTTTTTCTACAATATTGACCCATCTGGGATCTGTGGGGAGTTTTAGACCTAACATTTGTTAAAATTTAAAGATCAAGATCAAATTCTTTTTTTAGTACTTCAATTTCAGGATTGATTTTCATTAGGTGATCATACTTTTCCTTTACCCCATAAATATAGGCTTGATTCTTTTGTTCTTCAATCCGAATATCAAATTTGATTTTGAAGTTGTTGAGTTTTTCTCCCAAATGAGCGAGTAAGGCAGGAATTTCCTTTTTGATCTCGAGTTGACTCAGAGAATTAGAAGTTTTTAACAAAACAGTAAAATCTTCAGACAGCTCAGGTTTGCTCATCTCAAGCAATGCAGCGATATTATTTTCTCCTTGTAGATTTTTATTTTTAATGTAATGATTCCATACTTCAATAAAATTTACCTGAGTAAAATTATCTTGTGCTTCATTGACCTCTATTTTTTTTAGGGACGATTTTAAGGCGGCTTCCCTCTTTAGCTTAATACTTGATATTGAGAGACTGGATACTCCTTTTTCAAGGTGTGCATTATCTATTTTAATTTTGGGTCGATCAATAGCATTAGCTTCATGAATTTGCTTTTCCTGAGTGGTAGGCTTATCATCGTTGACTATTTTTTTTCCATACGCCACTTTAGGCTCAGCAACGATATTAATTCGTTGAGAAACGTGGCCTTTATAATGACTAACAGGAAGTATGAAACCTTTTATTTCTCCTCTGAATGGAGAGAGGCCATTTGCATTAGACATAATTCTATCAACAATCTTTTATTTTTAGTATTTCGGTAGTCCAATTCACACTTACTTAACAAATCTATTCCGCTGAGTAAAAGTGAAAGGGGGGTTTTTAAGGTTTGCTGAACATATTTTTTCTGCGTACCCTCACTTACCTCCAATAAGTGAAGGGTTTTATTTTCTTTACTCATCATAAGGTCTCTAAAGTGCGACCCAAGACCCACGATAAACTGTAACTCATCAAAGCCTTTTTTTAGTAAATCGTCAAAAGCCAGCAAAATGGATGGGATATCGTTTTGTAAAATTAAATCAGTAATGGAAAAAAACGATTCATGGTCAAGCACATTGAGGTTTTCCGAAACCGATTTAACCGTTAAGTTCCTGTCAGTAAAACTGACCATCCTATCGTAAATAGACAATGCGTCTCTCATAGCTCCATCTGCCTTTTGAGCAATTAAGTCCAATGCTTCTTCCTCGAATTGTATTTGCTGATCTTGAGCAATCTTTTGAAGATGCTCTTTACAATCTTTAACGCTTATTCTTTTAAAATCGTAGGTCTGACATCTAGAAAGTATTGTTGGGATTATTTTTTGCTTTTCGGTTGTCGCCAATATAAAAATTACATGCTTTGGAGGTTCCTCAAGGGTTTTTAAAAAAGCATTAAAAGCTTCTAGGGACAACATATGAACCTCGTCAATTATGTATATTTTATGTGTTCCTACTTGGGGGGGAATTCGAACTTGTTCATTTAGAGATCGTATATCATCCACAGAGTTATTGGAAGCGGCGTCTAATTCAAAGATGTTGAAAGCAAAATCTTCATTGGGGTTTTCTTTCCCCTGACTGTTGATTTTTTTTGCCAATATCCGCGCACAGGAAGTTTTGCCCACACCTCTTGGGCCACAAAATAGCAAAGCTTGCGCCAGTTGATTTTTTTCAATAGCGTTTTCTAAAGTTTGGACAATCGCCTGCTGCCCCACCACTTCGTCAAAAGCTTGTGGTCGGTATTTCAGTGCCGAAACAATATAAGTTTCCATGCTATTATTGGTCTATTACAAATATAAAAATTGAATTGTGCCACACTGAGGGTATCATTACAAATTCCACTTTAATTATCAACAAAAGAGTAACTTTGCCATCGGCAGGCTATCTTATTGCTCTTGTAAACAAGAGAGGAAAGTCCGGACACCACAGAGCAGCATAGCGGGTAACGCCCGTCGTTCGCCTAGGCGGATAGGACCAGTGCAACAGAAAGCAAGTACAGTTCGGCTGTAGTGAAATCAGGTAAACTCTATGCGGTGCAACGCCAAGTAAGATTGCGTTTGAGAGCGGCTCGTTCGATGCAATTGGGTGGGCGGCTAGAATGTTGCAGCAATGTAACATCCAGATAAATAATAAGACTCGACAGAATCCGGCTTACAGGCCTGCCTTTTTTTATCTCTTAAAAAAACTAAAAATATTACTGCCGTATTTTCTGGAATCGCTGAATTGCAGGTGGTCTTCAAATTTTAGTTGGTCGCTGTGTTCGACAATCAACATTCCCTCTTTTTTTAGCTGATTTTTCTCGAAAATGATATCGATTAATTCAATATAACTTTCGTGGGTTATATCATAGGGAGGATCAGCGAAAATTAAATCAAAATCAATTTTAATATTGTTCAAATACTTTATCACATCACTTTGTACAGTATTAATTCCAAGTGCAAGATTTTCAGAGGTTTCCTGAATAAATCTTATACACATACTGTTTTGATCCACCGCAAAAATATGAGTTACGCCCCGGGAAGCAAACTCATAACTTATACTTCCTGTTCCAGCGAAAAGATCAAGTACCTTTAGGCATGACCAATCGTATTGGTGTTGTAAAATATTAAATAATGCTTCTTTTGATCTGTCAGTGGTGGGGCGAACTGGAAGTTTTTTTGGAGGAATTAGTCTTCTGCCTTTATGAACACCTGAAATGATTCGCATCAATCAAAAATATTGATAAAAAATGGGGCAGGGTGCTGCTCTAAATTAAATAATGCCGAATCAATTCCATCGATGTATTCCAGCTTTTCCTTATAGTTTTCTAGTGCCTTATAATACGAATTATAACGATCGTATTTACCCAAAAAAACTATAGAAAATCCTGTTGAATCTAATGCACGTTCCTCGGCTATAGCTAATACAAAATAAAGAAAATCATCCTCATTTTTACATGGATAAGAATTGTAAAATGACAATTGTTCCCCATCGAAAATCATAACCTCAAATTGTTGATTTTGCATATGTAAGTAGAATACAGTTCCGGCATCACCTTTGACACCTTTTGAAAGATAGTCATAGAGAACTTTAGTATAATGACTGAAGGAAATATTGCGGAAATAATGTTTTAATGCCTTTTGCTTATCTTCTTGAATTTCATAAAGAATTTTAATCTCCTTGTTTAGCGAATCATCACCTGTAATTTTCAAGGATGAGTTATGATCAACATTATGTTTTAGATAATTTTCCGTTTTTGATGAATGGTAAAGGGACTGAGGAACAAAGGTCGCAGGTCGATTAAAATAAATACAGCTCACTTTTTGAAAGTCTAAGAGAGAGTTATCCTCTAATAGCTTTTTGAAAGCATTATCCTTTTTAATTGGATTAGATTTGACGTCAAAAAATAGCCTAGTGGAGTGGGTGCAAAAAGAAAATCCATCCTTAAAAATATGGATGGACAGTTCTTTTTCTTTGATAATGTTTTTATTGAACGGCATCGAATATGGTGGGCCAGTTACCATTGGTGCTCACCTCAGTGAGTGATCCTAATATGATAGCAGGACCATTAACCCCGTCAACAGATACGGTTTCGTTTTCTTGCTTGATCAGGTCTTTATTTTGATCATGTAATACAATATTTTTAGCTACTTTGACTTCGAAAACGGGTACTTTAAACCCATTCTTATCAATTATTTTCGCTTCCATTTCAAATTTAGCATCAACACCTCTGATAGGTACTTTGGCGAAAGACTTATAAGTATCAGAATTTTTAAAAAGAGAATCTTTAACTGGAAAATATCCTAATGTATCAATTACAACAACCTCTCTTAGCATATCAATTCTGTAAGTTCGGTCATATTCCATGTAGGAAGAATCTCTCTTTTCGATTAAAGTAAAAATTCCCTCATCGACAAATTTAACAAGGCTGTCAAAATTATTTGAATAAATCCCTTTAACGTCTTTGTGAGCGATTTGGGCTTTACGAATTAGTTTTAACTGATTAATTACTTCGGCATAGCGTTCGTTCTTAACTTTATTAAAGCTGATAGGTCCATTAATGGAGTCATAAATTTTGTAGCTAAAAAAGATCGCGAGTATCCACAATACGGCTTGAAGAGCTAATTTCATGGTCTATTTTTTTAATACAGACAAATCTACAATTTTTTTTTAATCGTAAAAGTTTTATAAATGAATTATC
>CAJWGK010000012.1 GCA_913030895.1 uncultured Flavobacteriaceae bacterium
TTTTTATTAAAATAGTGTTTAAGATTAACAGCTCAGTTTGATTTGACATGTAAAAATTGGACTTCCTTTTCCGTCAGCTTTCGCCAACGACCTCTGGGAAGGTCTTTTTTGGTTAAGCCTGCATACATCACTCGATCCATCAATAAAACTTTATGATCTATTTTTTCAAAAAGTTTATTTAAAGCGGCTGGCGAGAAATGTTCTACCTCAACTCCAATCTCTCTTTTTGATTTGCCAATAACGTAATCTATTTTCTTGACAGTGTAGAGCTTATTTTGTAGAGAAATACCCTTCCTTAATTTTTCAAAATCAGCAACGGAAATATTCTTTTCGAGTGTAATATGATAAATCATTTCTACCTTACTTTGAGACTGAGATAGTCTTTTACGTAATTTTTCGTCATTGGTCAAAAACAATAACCCAGTAACAGGACGCCCCATATCTCCTATTGGAGGAACTTTTTCGGAATGAGCAGTGCGGATAAGTTCCTGAACTGATTTTTTTATATTACCTCCTTGTTTGGTAGCTACAAAACCCTTGGGTTTATTCAGTAAAATATAGACTGGCGGGCTCCCCTTAACTAATTGATCGTCATAACGCACCTGATCATCTGATTGAACTTGAAAACCCATTTCGGTTACTGCCTTGCCATTTACGGTAACCAAACCCATAGCAATAAATTGATCGGCTTCCCTTCGAGAACATATCCCTGCATTAGATAAAAACTTATTTAATCGGATGCCTTTTTTATTTAATTTTTCAACCTTTTGTGGGATATTTTTTTTTGAATTTTGATGCACGTATGAATTTTATTTATAGATGAAGTAAATCCCTAAAACACCGAAAAATATGTGGACTTTCAGAAGATTGTGTATCCAAAGGTAGCGTTTTTGGGTGGAACCTTCCCACAACATAATTAGCACAATTAACAGGAGCACGATGCTAAAATAAAAGTAGTAGGTCATCAAACCCAACGAGCTTTTTATCAACCAGTAAGTAGGCAAAAGGGTCATCAGTGTTGTGAGGCTGATTAATAGTTTGCTGAACCTATAACCAAACACTACTGGAAGGGTTTGATACTGCTTAACCCAATCTCCTTTGAAGTTTTCTAAGTCTTTGATCATGTCACGCGTAAGTATAAGGAAAAATAGGAAACTAGCATGATAAACCACCACAGTATCAAAATTTTTGAAATACAAGGTAATGGCGAAAAAGGGAAATATAACAAGAAGTGTAGCAAATAGATTACTAATCCAAAAGAGTCTTTTCAGGCTACTACTGTATAGCCAAATTCCAAAAATATAGACCAGAAAAAATAATATTGCATTAAAAGAAACAAATCCAGCAGCAATGAGTGTCGCCCCGTTCAGTAAAAAGTAAAGCACTAGTTGACTTTGTTGTGAAATCAAATGTTCCAGTAAATATTTTTTAGGTCTGTTGATTTTATCTTTTTCTGCATCATAAAAATTATTGATAATATAACCTGCTGCTGTTGAGCAGGCAGTTGCCAAGATCAGTGCAAAAAGATTGGGGTCTAGAATTATCTCCAAAAGATTAGCTTTAGGAGCCAAAATATAGCGTGAGGTTAAATACTGTGCAAGTATTAAAACGGCGATATTATAACCTCTAACAACTGTAAAAAGACTTAGCAACTTGATCCAAAACCGACTCGAAGTAAACGTTTTCATGGGGAGCACTAAAAGTGATACACCACTTCCAGTTGATGCCCTTCGAGCGCTTTTTCAGCAGCCTGAAAGTCTTCAGTAAAGCCCAACATAAAGCCTCCGCCTCCTGAACCACAAAGCTTGAGATAATAAGTATTGGTTTCGATTCCCTTTTTCCACAAATCGTGAAACTCTGACGGAATCATGGGTCTGAAGTATTTTAAAACGATAGCGGACAAAGACTTGATGTTCTTAAACAAGGACTTAATATTTCCTTTGAGGAAGTCCTCGACACAGTTGTCGGTAACTGTTATAAACTCTTCGCGCATCATGATGCTGAATGACTCTTTTTCCATGTTCTCTAAAAATAACGATACCATTGGAGCTGTTTCTCCTGATGCACCGCTATCCAATAAAAATACTGCTCCTTTCCCCTTAGGGTTTTGGGCTGGTAATCCCGTGGGTTCAATTTGATCTTTTGAATGGATCAAAATTGGCAGACTCAAATAACTATTGAGCGGATCGAGACCAGAGGATTTTCCATGAAAAAAAGACTCCATTTTAGCAAATATATTTTTGAGTACCGCAAGCTTATCAGGAGTGAGATTTTCTAATACAGTGATTTTGTCTAGCGCATAGCGATCATAAAAAGCGGCGACCAACGCTCCACTACTTCCCACACCATATCCTTGGGGGATACTACTATCAAAATATAAATTTTTATCAAAATCACTATTCATCCGATCCCAATCAAAAACGACCAAATTTTTTGGAAGTCCTTTCAAGTATTGAGCAAAGTCAACAAGTTTTTGATTGGAAGTTTTAGTAGTTTCGTTATGTAAATCGGTTAATTTTAATGCCCCACGAAAAAAATTATAAGGAATGGATAAACCCTTCGAGTGTTTAATTATTCCGTATTCTCCAAAGAGTAATATCTTGGCAAAAAAAAGTGGGCTTTTCATTTTTTTAACTTCGTAAACGATTTAAAAACGCCTTAGTTAATTCACGTCTTTATATATCAAAATTACATTTTTTTTGCTCCCAGTCCAACCTGATCTTCGATAAATTGACCAGATTGACAATAACCAATCAATTCACTTTTAATAAATTCAATGACCTTATCTCTTTCGACTGCCGGATAAAGTAAATGAACATTGGCACCAGCATCTAGAGTGAAGCTCAATGGGATATTGGTTGTAACTCTATAATCCCAAATCTTATTGATAATTTGCAAAGTATTTGGCTGCATGAGCAAGTATCTTGGACTTGAAGTCATCATCATAGCATGTAAGCTTAACGCCTCTGATTCAGTGATCTCAATGAATTGTTCAAGGTCTCCATTTTCAAGTACTGATTTCAAAGCAACACAATGTCGATTAGCTTGTTCGAATCTTTTATCTGCGTAAGGATGGCCGAGCATCAGTTGGTGCCCCTTTGAACTACTTACTTTTTTTTGGCCTTTATCAACAATCAAAATTGTATCGCAATAGTTTTTGAAATCGGAATGTACATGAGCTTCAACTGGAATAGCATAGAGATCTGAACTATCAGAAAAAGCAGAAGTTTTTCCCCATAATGTGAGTGGCCCTTTAAGACTTCTAGCAGCACTGCCAGACCCTAGTCTAGCCAAAAAAGACGCTTTTTTAAAAAAGTCTTCTTCGCTTAATTCTGGGTGCAGCTGCCTTTCTAAATCTACAATACATAATGCTAATGCGGCCATTGCTGATGCCGAAGAAGCGATACCACTACTGTGTGGAAAAGAGTTATGACTCGAAATTTTAAGATGATGTTCTTGTAGCGCTGGAAAATACGGAACAATACGTGCTAAAAATTGATCTATTTTGGGATGAAAGTCAGGTGCTTCCATTTTATCAAAATAAAACTCAAAAGTTGGCTCTTCTTTTTTTTGATTTGGAGAAAAGCTTACCGCTGTAGTTGTAACACAATTAGATAAAGTGAAACTAATGGAGGGGTTTTTTGGTAATTGTAAACCATGTTTTCCCCAATATTTTACCAAGGCTATATTACTAGGTGCGATCCATGCAGTTTGATGGCTTAGGCTAGATCGCTTTGAAAAAATAAATGAGTCCGATTTCATTCCAAACAAAGATACACTTTATGGACTTGGCTCAAAAAATATGAATTGATTAAAATAACCTAGATTTGAATATGAAATCTAAGCTTTGGCTCAGTATCGTTTTTGGAATAGCAATTTGTTTAGGGGTTGGGTTCTTAGCTAGTCTTGCTACGCAAATGTCTGTTAACACTTGGTATCAGACGCTAGAAAAACCTTTTTTCACACCACCGGACTGGCTCTTTGCACCAGTATGGAGCTTACTGTATATATTAATGGGAATTGCTTTTGGCAGAGTGATGTATTTTGGCCTTCATCATCTTTGGGGAAGAACTGCTCTTTATCACTTTGGGTTTCAATTACTTTTTAATGGACTTTGGTCAATGGTGTTTTTTGGATTAAGAAATCCTGTTTTAGCCTTATTAATTATTTTAATCCTTTTATATTTAATCGAACGGACGATTAAATGGTTCCGGACAGTAGATCAACTATCGTCACAAATTTTATATCCTTATTTAATTTGGGTCATTTTCGCTACTTTGTTGAATGGTGGAATTGTTTTACTTAATTTTTTGTAACTTACTGTTATAAGTAAATCTTACATCATTATGTTAACTAAAGCTACTTTAACGGCGACCCTTTTGGGTTTTATTTTCTTATTCTTTGGTGGTTGGCTTTTTTATGAAGTCATAGCCTATGATTACTTCGTAGATCATTATGTAAATATGACTACAGGAATTGAGGTAAATATGAATCATATTGCCCTTGGTATTTTGATTCAATCTTACGCGCTTTCACTACTTTATAAACGATACGGAAAGGGCGAGTACAGTGCTAGCAACGGGTTCAAAATGGGTGCGATAGCAGGTATTTTTGTTGGTTTTGGTTCTAATTTACTTTTATTAGGCACTACTGGACTGATGGATATTGAAGCTACTGTTATCGATGGATTTTGGAGTATTGCATACTTTGGAATTGCTGGAAGCCTTATCGGTTTTTCTTTCAAAAAGTTAGGGTAAAAGTGTAGGGAAAAAGTAAATCTTATTACAATCCGAACAATTCGTTCTATGAAGAGGGTTAGTAGAAATGAGTTGAATTAAATAGGGTATCCTGTAAGAAGAGGATTTTTTTTACACTAAATGGAGGGACTAGGTTGAGGATCGGATTACTCCGGTGCTAGTTCAACTTTTAGTCCCTCTAATTTTTTAATTATTGGTATTTGGCAACCCAACCGGCTGTTTTCTTTTACGTGAAAGGCTTCAGAAAGCATTGCCTCTTCATCTACAGATTTTTCAGACAAATCGTGATCACTCATCACATAGCACTGGCATGATGCACACATCGCCATACCTCCACACGTACCTTCAACGGGTAGTTCGTAGGCTTTGCAAACTTCCATGAGGTTCATGGACATGTCAGTAGGGGCTATAATTTCATGAGAATTACCTTCACGATCTACAATAGTGATTTTAATATCATTATCCATTTATTCTATAGCCTTAATTATTAATTTTTGGGAAGATTTATGCACTTAGACCAGCTGCGCTGGTCATAATGGCAGTTTTGGTCATCGATTTTTAGGGATCCACGCTTATGACTTCTTCAATTTGAGGAACGTATTTTTTTATCGTCATTTCAACTCCAGACTTCAAGGTCATCTGGTTGACCGAACAGGATACGCATGCTCCATGCAACTGAACTTTTACAAGTTTGTCATTTTCAATAGATACGAGGGAAATATCTCCTCCATCAGAGGCCAAGAAAGGTCTAATTTCCTCTAGTGCCATCAATATTTTTTCTTCAATTTGTTCTGTTTCCATGAGTGCTATTTAATGGCAGAGCAACCTACCATATTGGTGATTTCAACTGCTTTAGTTGGAGGCAAATTGTTATTTCTTTTTAAAAGTTGTGTTACCATATTTTGGGTCACTTCAACCAATGATTTTTGAATAGATGTTCCTTCCTGAAGAGCCGATGGACGACCAACATCTGAAGCTTCACGAACAGTTTGAACCAAAGGTAACGCGCCAAGAAAAGGAACGCCTTTGTCAATGGCTAAATTTTCAGCGCCATTCTTACCAAATATATAGTACTTATTGTCTGGTAATTCATCAGGTGTGAAATAAGCCATATTCTCGATTATTCCTAAAACTGGAACCTGGATATTTTCTTGATTAAACATGGCAATACCTTTTCTAGCGTCAGCTAAAGCAATGTTTTGTGGTGTACTAACAACCACAGAACCGTTAAGAGGTAAAGATTGAACTATACTGAGGTGAATATCGCCTGTTCCTGGGGGAAGATCTATCAAAAGAAAATCTAATTCTCCCCAATCAGCATCAAAAATCAATTGGTTTAATGCCTTAGCAGCCATAGGTCCTCGCCAAATTACAGCCTGATCGGGCTTTGTGAAAAACCCTATTGATAAAATTTTAACACCATAGCTCACAATCGGAGCCATTTTGGATTTACCTTCTTTTTTAACGGATAAGGGTCTTGCTCCCTCTATGTCAAACATTGTAGGTATTGAAGGTCCGTAAATATCTGCATCCAAAATACCTACTTTACAGCCCATTTGAGCTAAGGTAACAGCAATATTAGCTGTTACAGTAGATTTTCCTACCCCGCCTTTACCAGAGGAAATAGCAATAATTGAATCAATTCCTGGTATGGGCTGTCCTTTAGTAATGGTTTCTTTTTTGACAGGAGCCTCTATTTTGGTATTAATTTTAATTTTGGCTTTAGCATAAACTTTTTCATGAATCACCTGCATTATGGTGACTTCTAGTTTTTTTCTGGCCTGTAGGCTGGGGTTTTTTAATAGAATATCCAGGTCAACCTCGTCTCCAAAAATCATTAGATTGGTAACGGCTCCGCTGTCAATCAGGTTTTCTCCTTCACCAGGGGCGGTGATAGTTTTCAATGCCTGTACGACTTCATTTTTATTAAATTTCATCAATTTCCTTGTTACCTAATAAGCTTACAAATATACTGTAATCTCTTCGGAAACAAAAGTTTACATCCCAATTTCAAATGGGGGTAATTCTTTCACAGGATCCCAAAAATGATTCTCAAAATCAACGATTTTGTCATTGACTACTTTAATTCCCTCATTTTCTAGTAGTTGTTGCATTAGGCTAATACCAGGAAAATGATGTTTTCCAGTTAGCAGACCTATTCTGTTTACCACACGGTGAGCTGGAACATCAGAATGACTGTGAGCAGCATTCATTGCCCATCCAACCATTCGAGAACTTTGTGGGCTTCCCAGGTAGCGAGCGATTGCCCCATATGAAGTTACTCTACCTTCAGGGATTTTTTTAACTACACGATAGACATTAGAAAAAAAATTAGACATCAAATGAATTTAAAATTGATGTATGTAATTGGTTTGTTTTGTTCCAAAAACATCTTTTCATAAAAAGTTTGAACACTAATTGCTTGTTTAGGGGCATGAGGGTTGTTGTAAATATCGTGGTGGGAATAACAAATTTCGTACTTTTTGTCATTGAGGATTCCTAAGGTATAACCGTGAAGAAATTCACTATCTGTTTTAAGGTGAACGATTCCGTCAGGAGTGAGAATTCTTCTGTAACATTCTAAAAAATGAGGATTGGTAAGACGGTGCTTAGTTCTTTTGTGTTTAATCTGAGGGTCAGGAAAGGTTATCCAGATTTCAGTCACTTCTTGACTATCAAAAAGAGTATCTATAAGTTCGATTTGAGCTCTGACAAAAGCCACATTAGTCCTCTTATCCTCCAAAGCGGTTTTGGCACCACGCCAAAATCTAGCCCCTTTAATATCTATCCCTACAAAATTCATTTCAGGGTAAAGATGGGCGAGATGTATCGTATATTCTCCCTTTCCACAACCTAATTCTAAAATTATAGGATTATCATTTTTGAAATAAGCTTTATTCCAATTACCTTTTAAATGAAATTCATCCCGCTCAAGTACTTGTCGTTGTGGTTGAATGACATTTTGGAAGGTCTCGTTTTCTTTAAAACGTTTTAACTTGTTTTTACTTCCCACTAGGATTATTTAATAATATAAAATTAGGAATTGAAAAATTAATTATCGGGCTGTGGAGCTCAATCGGATGCGCGTTGCAAAGTAAAAGAAAATTCTGAACCTACTCCAGGGGTGCTCTCAACAAGAAGTTTTTCTTGATGCGCCTCAATAATATGCTTTACGATAGCAAGCCCAAGTCCTGATCCGCCTTGTTTTCGGTTTCCGGATTTATCCACCCGATAAAAACGTTCAAAAAGTCTTGGAATATGTTCTTCAGCTATCCCCTCTCCGTTGTCATTTATTCTTACGACAATTTTTTCATCATTGACTTCCTGAATAGTAACCTCGGTCTTTCCTTTTTCTACCCCGTATTTAAGGGAATTGATAATTAAATTGGTTAACACTTGTTGAATTCTCTCTTCATCTGCATAAACCATTACAGGTAAGTGGTATTCCCTGTCAAACCCAATGGTTATATTATTTTTTGAAGCTTGCATTTCGAGAAGGTCAAAAACATTCTGAACAAGTTTTATAATGTCAAAATACGTTCTGTCAATAGATTTTATTCCCGATTCAAATTGGGTTATCAAGTCTAAATCTTTGACTATATATATCAGTCGTTCAACGCCTTTTGCCGTTCGTTTAAGATATTTTTCTCTCACCACTTTGTCCTTTACAGCCCCCTGAAGCAATGTAAGCACATAACCCTGAATGGTAAACAGCGGTGTTTTCAATTCATGAGAAATATTACCGATGAATTCTTTACGATAGTTTTCTTTTTCTTTTAACGACTCTATTTCCAGTTTTTTATCATCAGCAAGTTTTTGAAGGCTCTTTTTTAGTGCTTCCATGTCTGACTGAATAACCATTTTATTTTGAGCTACCCCTGAAGGCAGCAGGTCATTGTATATGCCTTTAACCTTGTTTAGTATAAACCTTTCTACCCGATAGTTAATCAATAAAACAGAAGAAATAAAAAATAGCACAAAAACAATTAAGATCATTAAGATTTCTTCAGAGGCTAAACTGATTCCAGTTAAATAAAAAAACATGAAAAGCATCAAAGCTAAAATGAACATTAGCATTGATGATAATGTAAGAGCTATTTTATAATTCTTAAACTTTGACACTTACTTTGAAGGTTGAACAAATTTATAACCTACACCTTTGACAGTCTTAAAATATTTGTCCCCAACTTTTTCTCTAAGTTTTCTTATATGAACATCTATTGTTCGATCACCTACAACTACCTCGCTTCCCCAAACGATTTCCATAATTTTTGATCTTTTAACAACTTTGTCCGGTTTTGAAGCAAGTAAGTAAAGTAATTCAAACTCTTTTCTTGGCAGCGAGAATGACTTTCCTGCTTGAGTGACCTCATACTGTTCCCTGTCAATTACTAGTTTTCCAATTTTAATTTTATCTTGGATTTGATCTTCTTTTTTAAGACGCCTCAGCAATGCTTTGACTTTTGATACAATTACTTTGGGTTTGATAGGTTTTGTTACATAATCATCAGCTCCCGCGTCAAAAGCAGCTACATAGGAATAGTCTTCACCTCTTGCCGTAAGAAACATAATGATGGTATCATTTAAGCGCGAATCACTTCTCATCTGTTCACACGCTTCAATCCCATCCATTTTAGGCATCATGACATCCATAATTACTAAATGTGGTACATCTTTTTTTACCTTTTTTAAAGCCTCTTTTCCATCAGAAGCTGTCATCAGCGTGTAACCCTCCTTATCTAAATTGTATCTGATAATTTCAATAACATCTGGCTCATCATCTACCAACAGAATTTTAATATCCTTACTTTTCATTTTTAAATTTAAATTAATCTAATATAAAAATTTATCTTCTTGAGGATAACAAATAATTATATTAATGACTTTAAATTAACCGCTACATCTAATTTTGTTAACTTTGAATTAAAATTAATTTTAGTTATGCTCCGGGTTTTATTCGCTAGTTTGGCTCTTTCAATCAACTCATTAGCCTATGCCCAGCAGCAAGACGATGAGTCGATGGTTTCCAATCCATCTACCTTTGCAACTAAATCTGAAACATTTCAAAGACTTCAATTCAAGTTATACCCAAATCCTTTGGTAGGCGACTATCTAAATATCATATCCCCTAGATCTGAAATTAAAGAAATAGCTGTTTTAAACATCTTGGGAGAGGTAGTTTTTAAAATAACTACGCCAGATAATCAAATTCAACTCCCCAATTTAATTCGTGGTATTTTCATTGTCAAATTAAAACAGGGAAATTATATGGGATTGAGCCGTTTGGTTGTCCCTTAAAAGTAACTATGTCGATCTCACGACCTTTAGGAAATTTTTGGGAAGTTGACTCCAAATCGTCATTCAAAGCACTTGCACTAGCGACCTTTAAACTTCAATACCAAAAGAATTCTGTTTACCGTTCTTTTTGCGACTTAATAAACCGCAACCCCAGTGATGTAAGTGCCATAGAAGAGATCCCTCACCTGCCCATTTCGTTTTTTAAGTCCAAGCAAGTCGTTTCTTTTGATGATGAACTTCGGAATTATTTTAGCTCAAGCGCAACCACGGGGGTTGTTCCCTCTAAACATTTCTATCGAAATTTGACGGATTACAGCATAAGTTTTACACATGGTTTTGAAAACATTTATGGTAAAATCTCCGATTACGTTTTTCTGGCTTTACTCCCATCTTATATGGAGCGAAAAGGTTCTTCTTTGATATTTATGGTCGATGAAATGATCAAAAAAAGCAATAGCGCAGTAAGTGGTTTTTACCTTGATAATTTTGAAGATTTAGCACAACAAATTGAATTATTAGAAGCAAGAGGGCAAAAAACTATTTTACTGGGGGTATCCTTTGCTCTTTTAGAATTTACTCAACATCATCAATTTAATCTCAAAAATACCATTGTAATGGAAACAGGAGGTATGAAAGGACGACGAAAAGAAATGACACGTGCTGAACTTCATCAAATATTGCGAGAAGGATTTGGATGTAAGAAAATTCATTCAGAATATGGGATGACAGAACTCTTTTCTCAAGCTTACTCTAAAGGGGATGGAATATTCGAATGTCCGCCATGGATGCGCGTTTCGGTTAGAGAAAATCAAGATCCATTTCAATCCCTTCCGCTCGGTCATACAGGCGGCTTAAATATTATCGATCTCGCCAACAAGGATTCATGTGCATTTATCGCAACTGAAGATTTAGGAAAAGTTCATGCTAACAATAAATTTGAAGTATTGGGTCGTTTTGACCACTCAGAAATAAGAGGTTGTAATCTGATGGTAGTCTAAGCGACTACTTTGATAATAAAATAGTTTTTTTTACCACGTTGAAGTAAGATATATTGATTGTCAATTAGATCTTTGTCACTGATGGAATAATGTTCTTCAACCTTTGACTTATTTACAGCAATGGAATTTTCACTCAGCGCTCTTCTGGCTTCACCATTGGATTTTAGAAAATTGGTTGAATTAGCCAAAAGGTTAATCATATCGATTCCACTAGAAAAATCAGCTTGAGAAATTTCTGCCTGTGGAACGCCTTCAAAAACTTCTAAGAAAGTCTGCTGATCAAGCTTTTTAAGGTCTTCGGCTGTAGATTTTCCAAAAAGTATTTGACTGGCTTTTAGAGCTTTAACAATATCTTCTTCGGAATGAACCATGCGAGTTACTTCTTCAGCAATGGTTTTTTGCAACAGTCTCAAGTGTGGCATTTCTCTGTGCTGAACGATTAAATTTGAGATTTTTTCTTGATCTAAAAGAGTGAAAATTTTAATGTAGTTTTCAGCATCTTCATCTGATGAATTGAGCCAATACTGATAAAATTTATAGGGAGAGGTCTTAGATTTATCCAGCCAGACATTTCCCCCCTCGGTTTTACCGAATTTGGTACCGTCAGCTTTGGTAATCAAAGGACAAGTAATGGCATAAGCCTTTCCTCCTACTTTTCTACGAATCAATTCTGTACCAGTAGTGATATTTCCCCATTGATCGCTTCCACCCATCTGAATTTTGCAATCCATGTTTTGGTATAGGTGAAGAAAATCATACCCTTGAAGCAATTGATAGGTGAATTCGGTGAAAGACATTCCCACTTTGGCATCACTTCCCAGTCGTTTTTTTACAGAATCTTTCGCCATCATATAATTAACGGTTAAGTGTTTACCTATATCTCTAGAGAAATCAATTAAGGTGTAATCTTTCATCCAGTCATAGTTATTAACCAGTATGGCGGCTTCTTTTTTACCTGAATCAAAATCGAGAAACTTACTTAACTGATTTTTAATGCCGTCAATGTTTTTTTGTAGAGTAGCAGCATCCAATAGATTTCTTTCATCTGATTTACCTGAGGGATCTCCGATCATACCTGTGGCACCACCAACTAATGCTATGGGTTGGTGCCCTGCTTTTTGAAAATGAATCAATATCATTATCTGTACAAGGCTACCAATGTGGAGCGAGTCAGAGGTAGGATCAAATCCGATATAGCCAGCGGATGGATTATCAAGTAAGTGTTGCTCAGTATAAGGCATGATGTCGTGCAACATTCCTCGCCATCTGAGCTCTTCTACAAAATTGTTTTGCATTGTTTAGGTTTGCTCTGCAAAGATAGATTTATGGCTTAAAACAAAAAATTATTCTTCAAAAAGCATTAGTTTTAAGCTATGATTTTGGTGACCGGAGCTACGGGATTTATTGGTACTAATCTGATGTGTGCGTTGGCTGAAAAGGATGTCTATCCAGTTGCAACTTATCGACACGAATCCAATAAGGACAAAATTGCAGCTTTATTTATTTCTAAATTTTCTGACGGAAAAGAACGTTTTGATAAAATTATATGGAGAAAAGTTGATTTGAGAAACTTTCCTAGTCTCAATGAAGCTTTTGAGGGAATTACCCACGTATATCATTGTGCCGCTTTTATTTCAATGGCCTTCAGAGATAGTCAAAAACTTCTGGAAATTAATCAAAAAGGGACAGCCTATATTGTTGATTTATGTCTAAAAAATAATATTGAAAAACTCCTTTATGTGAGTTCTATCGCTAGTCTTGGTACCGACCCGAATTTGAATACTATTGATGAAAATACACCTTGGGATAATAATGTTGATAAAACACCTTATGCCTACTCAAAATACGGAGCAGAAATGGAAGTTTGGAGGGCAAATCAAGAGGGACTAGATGTAGCTATTGTAAACCCAGGAATTGTTTTAGGCCCAAACAGTCCGATAGAAAAAACTTTTAACCGCGTGAAAAATGGACTTCGGTTTTATACTCCAGGGAGGAGTGGCTATGTCTGGATTGATGATGTGGTTTTTGTTATGATAAAGCTCATGGAATCGAAGATTAAGGCTGAAAGATTTGCTCTAGTGGCAGAAAACTGGTCTGGGAAGTCGGTTATCCAAGCAGTGCTCAAGGCATGCAATAAAAATGACAAAATTATCAAGGCTTCTAAAGGGCTGCTATATTGCCTTTGGGTTTTTGAGCATTTCATACAATTACTTGGTTTGCGAAAAAGGTTTTTTACCAAAGCACTAATTTCTACCCTATTCGATAAGAGAACTGTCAATGGAGAAAAAATTAAATCTTATATTGATTTTGAATACACTTCTATCGCCAAATCGTTAGAAAACACTTTAAATCCAAAAAGCATTTGACATTCTAATCAACGCTTTTCTCAGCTTCAATTTTTTGTAAGCTATCCTTCAAAGTGCCTAGTCTTGTTTGGATCACCTTGAAAATGGGTATATATTCTTTAGGATTTTTGGAATAATATTCCTGACTGATTATAAATTGGAGGCTGTCAATCTGATATTTATCCAGAATGTATTGATTGACCAAAAGAACTCTTTTCTCTTTGACTGCAAAAGCGTTGCGTTTGATGTTTTTCATAAGAATAACATCCAGCATGATTTCACTCATCAACTCTGGCTCAATTAAGTTTTCAGGGGGTTTAATCGATTTCGTTTCATAACAAGAACAAATCGTTAACAGGAAGAGGAGAAAAATGAACTGTTTCATTGATGGACTAAATTCTTTTAAAAGTTAATCTTTTTCCCATGTTACCCTCAATTATTTCTCCTTGATTGTATACCAAGTTTCCATTAACGAAAGTTTTATCAATAGAAGCATCAAAGGTTGTTCCCTCAAACGGAGACCAACCGCATTTGTAGAGGATATTTTCTTTGGTAACGGTGGTTTTTTTATTTAAATCTACCAAAACCAAATCTGCAAAATAGCCTTCTCTCAAAAATCCACGTTTTTCAATATTAAAAAGTATTGCTGGGTTGTGACAGGCTTTTTCAACAAGTTTTTCAAGGGTAATTTTACCTCTCTGAGCTTGAGTCAGCAAAGCGATAAGGGCATGTTGAACTAAAGGTCCTCCAGAGGGTGATGAGGTATAAACGTTTTGTTTTTCCTCCAAAGTATGAGGAGCATGGTCAGTAGCGAGGATGTCGATTCTGTCATCGTTAAGAGCATTCCAGAGCGCCTCGCGATCGGAAGCTTTTTTTACAGCAGGATTCCATTTAATCAAACTACCCTTTTCCTTATAATCCTCGTCTGAAAACCAAAGGTGGTGAACACAGACCTCTGCGGTAATTTTTTTGGATGACAAGGGCTGTTCATTGGAAAATAAGTGGGTTTCTTTAGCAGTAGATAAATGGAAAACGTGCAACCTTGCTCCAGTTTTTTTTGCTAGTTCGACTGCTTTGGAAGAGGATAGATAACAGGCTCGTTCACTTCTAATTTCAGGGTGTTTTTCAATTGGTATATCCTCACCATATTTTAGTTTGTATTCGGCTAAATTATTACTTATTGTTGATTCATCTTCACAATGGACGGCAATGGGCAGTTTAGTATTTGAAAAGATTTCCTCCAATATCTTCTCGTTGTCAACCAGCATGTTTCCAGTTGAGGAACCTAAAAATAATTTTATTCCAGCAGCTTTAGTATCATCGACATCTATAATCTCCTGAAGGTTGTCATTTGTCCCTCCAAAGAGAAAACCGTAGTTGGCGATGGAGGACGCCGAAGCTATATTCAACTTATTATCAAGGGCATCCATGTTGGTGGTTTGCGGCTTGGTATTGGGCATCTCCAAAAAAGAGGTGATCCCTCCTGCAACTGCAGCTCTAGACTCACTAAAGATAGTGGCTTTATGCGTCAAACCTGGCTCACGAAAATGAACTTGATCATCAATCCATCCTGGTAATAGATACAATCCTTTCGCGTCAATTACCTGCATTGATTCAGCTGTTGAAATGGAATCACTGATTAATGCTATTTTATTTCCGCTTATTAGGAGGTCTTTTTGTAAAACTTCTCCTTCATTAATCAAATTGGCCTGTTTTATTAAAATTTCACTCATTTGTTTACCCTAAAAATGTCATTAATTCTCAAAATTAAAACCCCTAATAAACCTTCCCAAATTATTCTGCCGTCCATTTTTGAATCTCCATGAATACGGTTGGTAAAGATGATGGGATGTTCTACGTAATTAAATTTCTTGCGCCAAGTTTTATATTTCATTTCAACCTGAAATGCATAACCAACAAATCTAATTTTATCTAAAGCAATTTCTTCCAAAACCGCCCTTTTATAGCCGACAAAACCAGCAGTAGGGTCTTTAATGGGCATTGCAGTAATTAACCTCACATAGATCGATGCCAAATAGGATAATAAAATTCTGCTCAAGGGCCAATTGACCACATTGATACCTTTGACATATCTCGATCCAATTACCATATCTTTTCCTTGTTTGAGGTAATTCAACATGGGATTAAGTTCAATGGGATTATGGGAAAAATCAGCATCCATCTCGAAAATGAAATCGTATTTTCTTCTGATCGCCCAATTGAATCCATGAACATAAGCCTTTCCCAATCCAGATTTATTTTTCCTTACCTCTAGAAATATCTTTCCAGGGTTTGATTTTATCATTTGCTGGACAATTGAAGCTGTTCCATCAGGGGAGGAATCATCCACTACCAAAACATCAAAAGAATTTTCTCCAATTACGGCATCAACCACTTTCTGTATGTTTTCAGCCTCATTGTAAGTAGGAATAATAACCAGTGCATTTTCCATAGGTAGCATGTAAATTTACTAAATCAATGGAAATAAATCTGTGTGTAAGAATACTTCCTTATTTTTATTTCATGTTTGAGTGGATAGACAAATTAAAAACTAATCAAGATTGGGTTACTTTCCTTTTTTTACTCATTTTTTTCTTTGTGGTTTTTCTATTTAAAAGAAATTCAAAACAATTCTCCCATTTTTTAAAATTTTGGAAAGTCGGAAGCTATCTTAAAATCTATAGTAAAGACAAATTCATCAGTCCGTTTTATTATTTTAATTTAATACTACTGGTGATTACTTTTATTAGTTATTCACTCCTAGGATATTTTTTTTATGAAAGTATATGGATCAAGTCATTTGGTAAAGTTCCAATAATCTATTTCTTTTCGTCGCTCATTGGGGTAACTGGCCTGAGATTCCTGTTAATGAAAATTATATTTAATTATACAGAGGACACTGCCATTTTTCAGCAAGCGGTTTTTAAAAGTTTAAGTATTCACGGATTAATCAGTTTTTTGGTGTTATTATTATTTATCATCAACCACTACAGATTAGAAAAAGGAGCTGATTATTTTATCACTGTTACTACTATAAGTTCAGTATTAGTGGTCATTACCCATGCACTTATTTATTTTAAAATAGCATTTAAAAAACCTCACTACTCAGTTTATTTAATTTTGTATCTTTGTGGTCTCAAAATAGCGCCTTGGCTTTGGCTCTATGGAATGATTTTTTAGACCTTTTTATATATTAAGAGAATAGTATGAGAGTGAAGACTATTTTGGTTTCCCAACCCGAGCCTGCAAGTGAAAAATCACCTTATTCACGTCTTAAAGAAAAACACAAACTTAAAATTGATTTCCGTCCTTTCATTCATGTGGAAGGGTTAACGGCTAAAGAAGTAAGGCTGCAAAAAATTAATTTTGCCGATTTTAATAACGTAATCCTCACCAGTAGGAATGCAGTTGACCACTTTTTTAGGATCACGCAAGAAATGCGGTATAAAGTCCCAGACGCTACAAAATATTTCTGTCAATCTGAGGCCGTAGCTTACTATTTGCAAAAATATGTTGTCTACAGGAAGCGTAAAATATATGTAGGTGAGAGAAGCATTGATGATTTAGAAGCTATTTTTAAGAAGTTTGAAAAGGAAACGTTTTTACTTCCATCCTCGGATGTATTAAAACCAAGTATTCCCGAAAGTTTAGATAAAATGGGTGTTAATTGGACCAGAGCACAGCTATATAGAACAGTAGTAAGTGACCTTTCCGATTTACGTGATGTGTACTATGATGTGCTTGTATTTTTTAGCCCATCTGGAATTGAATCATTACTAAAAAACTTTCCAAATTTCGAACAAAATAATACCAGAATTGCCGCTTTTGGTAATGCGACCATGAAAGCTGCAGACAATGCAAAACTCAGAATAGACATTAAGGCTCCTACGCCAGAAACTCCCTCTATGACAATGGCCATTGAGAAATACATTAGTAATCTAGACAAGTAGCGGTTTAATTTTTCTTTCTTTTATTCAGGATACACCAAATAAGTAGACACCAGCCCATTATAATGAGGGTTCCTCCAATAGGAGTTATCGGTCCTAACCATGAAAAGTTTATCGCAATAATTTCTTGAAGCGAAAGTAAATATATACTCAGACTGAAAAGTATCGTTCCCCAAAAAAATAATCTAAAAATCCAGACGTTTTGTGAAATATCAAAGCTAGATAGCAGAAGAAGTGCCAATCCGTGATACATCATATACCTCGTTCCAGTTTCAAAAGAATGTAATTGTTCTGTACCCAAATAAGCTTTTAAAAGGTGACTGGCAAAAGCACCTAAAACTACGGAGATAAGTGCAAATAACGCCCCAGCCAGTTGATACTTTCTCATATCACTAATTTACTGTAAATAACTTATCTTTTATAAATGAAATAATTTTAATTATTAACTAAATCCTTACTTTAGATTAAATATTTCAACACACTATTTTGAAAAAATTAAATGAAAAAATACTAATTGATGGATTGGATAAAATTATCCTCAAGGCGTTAATGGATGATGCTAGGAAATCCATCAATGAAATTGCTAAAACTGCAGGTATTTCGGGTGCTGCGGTCCATCAGCGTCTAAAAAAGTTAGAAAGTGTGGGTCTGATTTCTGGTTCTCAATTGGTTATTAATCCCAAGGTATTAGGTTACAAAACCATGGCTTTTATTGGGATTTACTTGGACAAGGCAATAAGAAATCCGGAGGCTGTCAAACAACTAAAAAAAATCCCTGAAGTAATCGAATGTCATTACACAACGGGAAATTGGAGTATTCTAATAAAAATACTCTGTGAGGACAATCAGCACTTGATGAATGTTTTAAATCACAAAGTCCAAACCATTGAGGGAGTATCTAGAACTGAAACTTTTATCTCATTGAATCAACAGATTAAAAGACAAATTCAGCTCTGAGACTAAAGTGCTTTATTTTTCGTTTTTTCGATTTATCAATGTAAAAATTATGATAAATAGCTGTAACAGTCCTGAAACTATATTTGCTGTAATTACAGCCACACTTTTTATCAAAAGACCATAGTATAGCCATATACTGATCCCAATCAACATGATGACGTACATAGAAATGGAAACTCCACTTGCATTCCTGTTTTTCCAAATCTTAAATACTTGAGGAACGAAAGCAAAAGTTGTAAAGCTGGCAGCGATAAGTCCGACGATTTCAATCTGGATGGCATTCATCAAATTACAATGTTGATTATTTTACCTGGGACAACAATGATTTTTTTGGGTGAACCACCGTTGAGCTGAGCAATTGTTTTTTCCTCTTTCATCACTGCAACTTTGATTTCATCCACAGAAAGATCTAAAGAGAGCTTAAGCGTAAAGCGCATTTTACCATTAAAAGAAACAGGGTACTCCTTAGTTTTTTCTTCCAACTTACTAGGATCGAATTTTGGAAAAGGCGCAATGCTTATACTTTGCGAGTGTCCCAATTGCATCCAAAGTTCTTCACTAAAGTGAGGTGCAAAAGGTGATAAAAGAATCAAAAGCGGTTCTAAAACCGCTCTATTATGACACTTTAATCCAGTCAACTCATTAACGCAAATCATAAAGCTACTCACACAGGTATTAAATGAGAGTCTTTCTATATCTTCCGTAACTTTTTTGATCGTTTGATGCATCACTTTGAGACTTTCGGCACTGGAAACTTGATCATTAACGACCCATTGATCATTCTTGTAAAACAATCGCCAGAATTTTTTAAGAAAATTGTGTACTCCTGAAATACCAGCAGTATTCCATGGCTTATCCTGTTCAATGGGGCCCAAAAACATCTCATACATGCGCAAGGTATCCCCTCCATAAGTATCACAGATTAGATCTGGATTAACAACATTGTATTTTGACTTTGACATTTTCTCAACCTCTCTGCCAACAATATATTTTCCGTCCTCTAGGATAAATTTCGCCTTTTCAAAGTCTTTTTGCCAAGTCCTAACTTTATCTATATCCAGTTCATTACTCGAGTTAACTAAAGAAACATCTACATGTATAGGCTCAACTTGATGACCATTCACAAGTCCTTTAGATAAAAAGTCTTGGGTTCCTTTTTTTCGATAAACAAAAGCAGAATTCCCAAGTATCATTCCTTGATTGACCAATTTTTTGGCATATTCATCAACTTTTAAATAGCCCAAATCAAACAATGCCTTTTGCCAAAAACGTGAGTATAGCAAGTGCCCTGTGGCATGCTCACTTCCACCAATGTAAAAATCGACCGCTTTCCAATACTCAACAGCTTCGTCACTGACAAAACGATCTGTATTCTTGGCATCCATATAACGATTGAAATACCAAGAGCTTCCCGCCCACCCAGGCATGGTATTCAACTCAATCGGAAAAATGGTTTTATGGTCAATTTGATCGACTGGGACTACCTTTTCATTAGCTTCATCCCATGCCCAATCTTTGGCATTTCCCAATGGAGGTTTACCATCGGAAGTGGGAAGGTATTTTTCGACTTCTGGCAGGGTCAACGGTAGATTTTTTTCATCGATAGTGTAGGGTAAATCTGACTTAAAATAGATCGGAATAGGCTCACCCCAATAACGTTGACGGCTAAATATTGCGTCTCTAAGTCTAAAATTAACTGCGCCCCTACCAAAATTATTTTCCTCTAATTCTGCAATAATTTTTTGGATGGCCTCACTATATTCTAAATCATTTAGAAAGCTTGAATTGATGAGTTTTACTTGACCTTTGTCCGCAAAGGCGGCTTCGCTAATATCAATTCCATTAAAAATATTAATGATAGGCAAGTCAAAATGGTTTGCAAAATCATAATCTCTTTGGTCACCACACGGCACTGCCATAACTGCACCAGTTCCATAACCTGCCAAAACATATTCACCAATCCAAATAGGAATCGCTGCTTTAGTAAATGGGTGAATAGCATAGGCTCCCGTAAAAACACCACTAATTTTTTTTACATCAGCCTGGCGATCTCTATCTGATTTACCAGCCACCTCCACAATGTAATCTTCGACCTCTTTTCGTTGTTCAGGAGTAGTAATCGATTGAACCAACTCATGCTCAGGAGCAAGCGTCATATAGGTTACTCCAAAAATAGTATCAGGTCGGGTGGTAAAAACCTCTAATTTTTCTTCATGCTCTTTTAACTGGAAAAAGATACTTGCGCCAATTGACTTTCCAATCCAGTTTCTTTGCATTTCTTTTAGTGATTCGGGCCAGTCAACTTGATTTAGTCCCTCCAATAAGCGGTTTGCAAAAGCACTGATTCGCATACTCCACTGCCTCATGCGTTTTTTAGTGACTGGATATCCACCTCTTTCAGAAACACCATTGATAATCTCGTCATTAGCCAGAACGGTTCCCAATTCAGGGCACCAGTTTACTTGTGTCTCTGACAAATAAGTTAAACGATATTTAAGTAATATTTTTTGTTTTTCAACCTCTGAAAAGGCATGCCATTGGACAGCATCAAAAGAGGGAGTGTCTGAGTCAGAATGAGCCGATACTTTAGAGTTGCCATCACGCTCAAAAGCTGCAATCAACTCAGAAATCGATTCAGCCTTATTTTTTCTGGTATTGTAGTACGCATTGAAAAGTTGAATGAAAATCCATTGCGTCCAGCGATAATATTCAGGATCAGAAGTCCGCACCTCTCTACTCCAATCAAAAGAGAAACCCATCCTATCGAGTTGTTCCCGATACCGTTTTATATTAGTTTCAGTGGTCTTGGCTGGATGTTGACCAGTTTGAATAGCGTATTGCTCTGCGGGTAAACCAAAGGAATCATATCCTTGTGGATGCAAAACATTAAATCCATTATGTCTTTTGTAGCGAGCAACAATATCACTCGCTATGTAACCCAAAGGATGTCCAACATGAAGACCCGCACCGGAGGGATAGGGAAACATATCTAAAACGTAAAACTTTGGTTTTTTGCTTTGATTGTCCGCCTTAAATACTTGATGACTTGCCCAAAAAGCTTGCCATTTTTTTTCAATTTCCTGAAAATTATACTCCATTTAAGGGCTGTTTTTTTACGAGCGTAAAAATAAGCTTATTGACCGAAAGGAAAAAGTTTCCCACTGCCAAGCTGCTATTTATTTATGGTTTTTTAAATTTACGTAAATTAAATCCACTCAATTGCAGCATCTAACAGAAGAAAAATTTAATAAACGAAGGCTATTATCCAACTATTTTTCTTTAGTGGTTATCATTTCCTTGGTTCTTTTCTTAACAGGAATTATGGGTTTGTTGCTATTAAATTCAAAAAAAGTCGCTGACCATTTCAAGGAGCAAATTGCAATGACGGTATACATTAAAGATACTGCTAAAGAAATTGAGCTAAAGCAACTCCAAAAAACACTCACCCTAAAAACGGCAACCAAAAAGGTGAATTTTGTTTCAAAAGAAGAAGCTTCCTACCGACATGCAAATGAGATCGGAGAGGATTTTATTGAGTTTTTAGGATATAATCCACTTATGAATTCTATAGACGTATATTTTAAAGCAGCCTTCTTAAACCCTGCCATGGTCTCCAAATTAAGTAAAGACTTGGAACGTTATGGCTATGTAAGTGAGGTAGTTTACGATCAACCTTTATTGGAATTACTCGACGAAAACATAAGTAAAATAAAATTTGGGATGATTCTCGTTAGCGGTCTTTTTATTTTGGTTGCAGTATTGTTAATCAATAGTTCGATTCGACTATCTATTTATTCCAAAAGATTGATTATCAAGACAATGCAATTAGTAGGAGCTACTAAAAGTTTCATTAGAAGACCTTTTATCAAATCCCATTTATTGATGGGCTTGATAGGAGCCATCATTGCTTTGATAGGTTTAACACTTGTGATCTATGAAATCGAGCGGCGTTTTCCCGAATTGAAAATTATAGAAAATCCCATTGAGCCTGCTTTGATCTTTTCTACTGTGCTGTTAATGAGTTTGGGAATAACACTTATTAGTACTTTCTTTGCTACACAGCGTTATTTAAATCTAAAAACAGATGCCGTTTACTAAAAAAATGCTATGGGTCAGGAAAAGGTAAAAAAAGAATTATTATTTGGTAAAAAAAACTACATATTCCTTATTGTAGCCCTAGCTGTTATTGCACTTGGATTTATTCTTATGATAGGTGGGGGGAGCAAAGACCCCAATGTCTTTAACCCCGAAATTTTTAGTTTTCGTAGAATTCGCTTAGCACCCACGATAGTATTATTAGGGTTTGCCATCGCCATTTATGCTATTTTAACTTCGCCAAAGAATAATAAATGAGCGCACTAGAAACGCTTATTTTAGGAATTATTCAAGGGTTAACAGAATTTCTGCCCGTTTCATCAAGCGGTCATTTAGAGCTTGCTAAAGCACTTTTTGGTAGCGATTATCAACAAAATCAAAGTTTACTTGTCACGGTTACGCTTCATGCAGCTACTGCCCTGAGCACCGTTTTTGTGTTTAGAAAAGATATTGTATTAATTCTATCCGAGTTATTTCGTTTTAGAAAAGGTGAGAGCTTAGACTTTGCATTAAAAATATTGTTATCAATGATCCCGGCAGTTTTAGTTGGGCTTTTTTTTGAGGATTTTGTATCCTCGTTATTTGGTGGTAAAATTGCCTTGGTTGGTGGAATGCTTATACTTACAGCTGTTTTACTCTATATGGCTGATCAAGTCAATAAAAATAATATTCCACTAAATTTTAAAAATGCATTTCTTATTGGGGTAATTCAGGCAGTAGCTATTTTACCAGGTATATCACGAAGTGGCGCGACAATCGCTTTAGCAGTTTTGCTCAGGGTAGATCGAGATAAGGCAGCTCGCTTCTCTTTCCTGATGGTTATTCCACTTATTTTTGGAAGTATGGCAAAGAGTATTATCGACGGGGATTTTTCTTCAACATCACCCAATTTAGCCCCCTTAATCATTGGCTTTTTAAGCGCTTTTATAACAGGGATATTTGCTTGTAGGTGGATGATTAAATTGGTTAAAAAAAGTCAATTAAAATATTTTGGGTACTACTGCTTGATTGTAGGGCTAATCGCAATACTTTATTCGCTTTAAAATGAATTTTACACTTAAATCAATATCGGAGGGCAAATTATTGTTAATTGACAAACCTATAGACTGGACTTCTTTCCAGGTTGTGAATAAGATTCGTTGGGCATTTAAAAAAAAATTTAACTTAAAGAAATTAAAGGTAGGTCATGCCGGTACTCTGGATCCGCTTGCAACTGGACTATTACTTATTTGTACAGGCAAGATGACTAAAAAAATTAGTGAGGTTCAGTCACTAGAAAAAACCTATACTGGAAGAATTACCCTTGGGGCGACCACGCCCTCCTACGATTTGGAAACAGCAATAAACAGAAAATTTCCAACAGAGCACCTAACTGATGAAGACTTAATACGCTCAAAAAATAAATTCCTTGGCGAAATCGATCAATACCCCCCAATTTTCTCTGCCATTAAGAAAGAAGGAAAAAGATTATATGAATATGCTCGCTCAGGGGAGGAAACAAAAATTGAATCGAGAAAAGTAAGCATCTATAATTTTGATTTCACCAATATTTCACTTCCACATTTAGATTTTGAAGTGAAGTGTTCGAAAGGAACTTACATACGTTCTTTGGCACATGATTTTGGGAAATCTGTGGATTCAGGAGCCCATCTAAGCGCGTTAAGAAGAACAGCAATTGGATCATTTAAGGTTAAAAATGCAATTACTCCAGAAAAATTGATTGAAAAGCTAGATTTATAATAGCAACTGATAAACTCAGAGTGTTTGTTTTTTAATAATTTTGCTTAAATGATCTAGTATAATGCAATTGACACCAGAAGAGGTAAAAGACAGATTAAAGAACAAAGGTTACTTGGGCCTAGAGGTACCTAAAGGCTTGGATTTGGTCACTGAAATCAAGCGATTAAAAAAGGAAAAGAATGCAGTTTTGTTAGCGCATTACTACCAAGAGGGCGCAATTCAGGAATTAGCCGATTATTTGGGCGATAGCTTGTATCTTGCTCAGGCAGCGGAAAAGGTCGATGCACAAATCATTGTTTTTGCCGGCGTTCACTTTATGGCTGAAACAGCAAAAATTGTTAATCCAAACAAAAAGGTATTGCTGCCAGACCTTAAAGCAGGCTGCTCATTGGCAGATTCTTGCCCACCTACAGATTTCAAAAAATTTGTTGATCAATATCCTGGTGCCCATGTCGTGACCTATATCAATTGCTCTGCCGAAATTAAGGCTTTGAGTACCATTGTATGTACCTCGAGTAATGCCAAGCGTGTGATTGATTCTATACCAGAGGGAGAAACGATTATTTTTGCACCAGACAAAAACCTTGGTAAATATTTGATCAAGGAAACAGGCAGGGATATGATACTTTGGGATGGTTCCTGTATTGTTCACGAAGCTTTTTCATTTGAACGAATCGTCGCACTGGCCAAAACATATCCAAATGCCAAATTTATTGCACATCCAGAGAGTGAATCTCAAGTGCTAGAAATAGCAGATTATATCGGTAGTACCTCAGGTTTATTGACTTATGTTCAGGAAAATTCTGCAACAGAGTTTATCGTTGCTACGGAGGCAGGAATTCTCTATGAGATGGAAAAGCGATGCCCAGAAAAAACATTCATCCCTGCACCTGTGGAGGATGAGACCTGTGCTTGCAGTGAATGTGCTTTTATGAAACTCAATACCTTGGAAAAATTATACTTGTGTCTAGAATACGAAAACCCTGAAATTACACTTTCGAAAGCACTGGTTGAAAAGGCTAAACTTCCTATTACAAGGATGCTGGAGCTAGGTTAAAAAAATATGATTACTGACATTTTAGTTATCGGAAGTGGCATCTCTGGGCTGACTTATGCCATAAAAATCGGAGAGCAAAACCCAGATTTACGTCTGACAATGATTTCCAAAAATAATCTTTTGGAAAGCAACACTCGCTATGCACAAGGAGGAATTGCGGTGGTTTCAAATTTCAAAAAAGACTCTTTTGACAAACATATCCAAGATACGCTGATAGCAGGTGCGGGGAAATGCGATAAAGAAGTGGTTAGGTTTGTCGTTGAAGAAGGACACGAAAGATTACAGGAATTGATGAACTGGGGGGCTCATTTTGACAAAAAAAAGAACAGTTTACACTTAACAAAAGAAGGAGGACACTCCGAAAAAAGGATTGTTCATTATAAAGATAGAACGGGATTGGAAATTCAAGAATCATTGATTCGAAAAATAAAAACGTTTCCCAATATTTCCCTTTTAGAAAATCATACCCTAGTCGATTTGATTACGGATCACCACACTGGAAGCAATCACCAAAGATGCTATGGTGCCTATGTGATCTCTAACTTGGAACAGGAGATTATAAGAATTTCCTCAAAAATTACGGTACTGACCACTGGTGGAGCGGGGCAATTATTCTCACATACTACCAACCCCGAAAATGCAACAGGCGACGGACTAGGAGCAGCCTATCGCGCGAAAGTTTTTATGAAAGCGCTACCCTTTGTTCAATTTCATCCTACAGCACTTTATCCCAAAATTGATGGTAACACTTTCCTGATATCTGAGGCCGTTCGCGGTGAAGGTGGAATTCTAAAAAATGCAAATGGTGAACGTTTTATGCCTAACTATGATCCTCAAGCAGAGTTAGCACCAAGAGATATCGTTGCGCGTTCTATTGCCAAAGAAATCTTGAAGTCTGGTGAGGATTATGTTTACTTAGACTGTAGCCCGATTAAAGCAGAAGATTTTATCAATCAGTTTCCAACCATTCTAGACAACTGTAAAAAAATAAGTATTAATCCTCTCGAAAAGCCTATCCCAGTTATCCCTGCTGCGCATTATTTTTGTGGGGGTATAGAGGTGAATGCTTACAGTGAAACGAAATTAAACGGCCTCTACGCAATTGGCGAGTGTAGTTATACTGGTTTACACGGTGCAAATCGTTTGGCCTCAAATTCACTACTTGAATCTTTGGTTTTTTCTCATCGCGCTGCTCTAAATTCTTTAACGGAAATGAAGGGAAATTTACCCTCGAATCGTTTCTACCAAGAAATTCCCGAATGGGAGGGAACACATCATATTTCGAATGAAAAAATTGTAGCAATAGGTCAATTAAAGAAGTCGTTGCAAAAGCTTATGGCTAAAAAAGTAGGGATATTTAAAACCTCTGAAGGTTTAATTCAAGCAGAAAACGAACTGAAAAAAATATTTCTTGAAACCAGAGATATATACATGCAGAATAAACTTACACTGGAGGTTTGTGAATTGAGAAACATGGTCAGTGTCGCTTACCTTATGATTAAACAGTCTCAGGAATTGAAGGAAAATATTGGAGTGTTTTACAACCATGATAATGTCGCATAGCTTCTATAAAAAATACCAGTCTGAAATCAATCGATTTATCGATCAGGCACTTGCTGAGGATATTGAAGATGGAGACCACAGCAGTCAAGCCTGCTTCGACACGCAATCCGAAACAAGTGCACTTTTAAAGGTAAAAGAAAACTGTATTATCGCTGGAATTGATTTGGCTGAAAAGATTTTTACCCGGTTTGACCCTCGGATTAAGGTATCATCTACCATTGATGAAGGCCAACCATTGGCCAAAGGCACTAATGCATTTTCGGTAAATGGACCTGCAAGGTCATTGCTCGCCACGGAGCGGTTAGTACTGAATTGTATGCAGCGAATGAGCGGTATTGCCACCCTGACTCGCGATTTAACTGAAAAAATAAAACATACGGATTGCAAAATTTTAGATACCCGAAAAACAACACCAGGTTTTAGATATCCAGAGAAATGGGCAGTGACGATTGGAGGAGGATACAATCACAGAATGGGTCTGTTTGATGCAATCATGATCAAGGATAATCATATAGATTTTTGTGGCGGAATTGAAAAAACATTACTCAAAACAAAAGATTATTTAGACAAAAATGAATTAAAAATTCCTGTGATAGTTGAGGTTAGAAAAGATTCAGAAATTGAGACAGCAATGCTTTTTTCTTGGGTAAAACGGATACTATTGGACAACATGACACCGGAGGAATTGCATAAAAAAGTGGCTTGGATTGATGGTAAATTTGAAACTGAAGCATCGGGAAATATTAATGCCCATAACTTAATTCCCTATGCGGAAACGGGAGTAGATTTTATTTCTGTAGGAGCACTGACTCACTCGGCAAATAATGTGGACTTGAGCTTGAAAGCGATATAACATTCCCTCTATATTTGCTATATTTGTGACAATTTTTTGCTATGAAATACAAAAGAGTCTTATTGAAATTAAGTGGTGAAGCACTTATGGGTGAACAAAATCACGGTATTGACCCAATAAGATTAAATGACTACGCTGTTGAGATAAAGGAAATTCAACAACAGGGTACAGAAATCGCCATTGTGATTGGAGGTGGTAATATCTTTCGCGGTGTATCGGGTGCAAGCAAGGGGATGGATCGCGTGCAAGCAGACTACATGGGAATGCTGGCTACTATGATCAATGGATTGGCTTTGCAAAGCGCATTAGAAAATAACAACGTTCCTAGCAGGCTGCAATCGGCGATTAACATGGAAGCCATTGCAGAACCTTTTATCAAAAGAAGGGCTACGCGTCACCTTGAAAAAGGAAGGGTCGTAATTTTTGGCTCTGGTACTGGCAATCCCTTTTTTACTACTGATTCTGCTGCTGTTTTAAGAGCTATTGAAGTCAATGCAGATGTCATTCTCAAAGGAACTAGAGTTGATGGAATTTACAATGTAGATCCTGAAAAAAATAAAGAAGCTACCAAGTTTGATTCACTATCTTTTGATGAAGTATTGAAAAGGGGATTGAAGGTCATGGATACCACGGCATTTACCCTAAGTCAGGAAAATAATTTGCCCATTATTGTCTTTGACATGAATGTCAAAGGTAATTTGAGTAAAATCATTAATGGGGATAATATCGGAACTCGTGTTGATTTATAAACCGCTTAAAAAATGAATGAAGAAATAGGTATCATTACAGAAGCCGCTAAGGAGAGTATGGAGTTTTCAATTCAACATTTAGAAAAAGAACTACTCAATATACGCGCTGGAAAAGCAAATCCAGTGATGCTAAAAGGAGTTATGGTTGAATATTACGGCACTCCTACCCCTTTAACTCAAGTGTCTAACGTTAACACACCAGACGGTCGAACCATAACCATTCAACCATGGGAAAAGGCTTTGCTTTCAGAAATTGAAAAGGGCATACTTCACGCCAACTTAGGTTTTAATCCCATGAACAACGGTGAATCAATCATTATTAATGTACCCCCATTAACAGAGGAAAGAAGAAAAGAGTTGGTAAAATTAGCTAAGGCTGAAACTGAAAATGCTAAAGTAAGTATCAGAAATGCGAGAAAAGATGCCAATAACGAAATCAAAAAATCAGACAGTTCAGAAGATGCCCAAAAAAATGCTGAAATAGACATACAGGAATTGACTGATCGTTTTATTAAAAGTGTTGACGATATTTTTATCAAAAAAGAAAAAGAAATTTTAACCGTATAGCAGTTTTGAATATTGGTACCTAAATGAAAATTAAGAGTACAAAAAGTATGTTTTGGGGTACCATTGCTAACTTAATTCTAAGAAATCGCGTTCTGATTTTAGTTGCCATTAGTTTGGTGACAATTTTTTTAGCCTCCCAATGGCAATATATGCGATTTACCTTTACCGAGGCAAATCTTTTACCCGATACTCATCCAGAAAACCTTCAGTACGAAGATTTCATTAAGACCTTCGGAGAGGAGGGAAACCTGATAGTAATTGCAATTAAAGATGAGGATTTCTTTTCTGAAAAAATCTTCCACGAGTGGGTAGCCCTAAATGATAAAATCAATGCATTTCCCGAAATCGATTTTACACTTTCAACCAATAATGTACAAGAATTAATTAAAGACGAAAAAGAAGAAAAATTCGTCCTTCAAAATTTGTTACCTGAAGAAAAACTGGATGCTACTGCACTTCAAAAGTTCAAGCAAAAATTGCTTTTAGAACTCCCTTTTTACAAGAATATCCTCTATAGCGCTGATGGAAATGCGATCAGAACAGCCATCTATATGGATAAAGATATCGTCAATACTGCCCAACGAAAAGATTTTATTTTTCAAACGTTTATCCCCTTAATAGCCTCATTTGAAAAACAGACAGGGCTGGATGTTAGGATATCGGGAATGCCATATATCAGAACACTTAATGCCCAAAATATCGTTGATGAGATTGGAGTTTTTGTCATTTCAGCCATGTTACTGACGTCCATGATCTTTTTCCTTTTCTTCCGATCTTTTCGCGCAACTTTTATTTCCATGTTGGTTGTTATCATAGGTGTCATGTGGGCATTTGGTATTCTTGGCTGGTTGGGGTATGAAATTACTATACTGACTGCATTAATACCTCCATTGATCATCGTAATCGGCATACCCAACTGTATTTTCTTCATCAATAAATACCAACAAGAGGTCGCAAAGCACGGTAATAAAGTTAAATCCTTACAACGGGTTATCATGAAAATTGGGAATGCAACTTTAATGACTAATCTGACGACTGCCTCTGGATTTGCCACTTTCATATTAACGGATAGTAAGGTTTTGAAGGAGTTTGGAACTGTTGCCTCAATAAATATTATCGCCATTTTTCTACTGTCTTTAATGATTATACCAATCGTTTACAGTTTAATGAAACTTCCGAACAAAAAGCATTTGAAACACCTCAGTAATACTTGGATTAAGGGGTTTGTAAAGTGGATGGAAGATAAAGTAAGGCATAAAAGAATTAATGTTTTTATCATCTCTATCCTGAGTTTGATTTTTGGGATTATTGGTATTTATCAAATCAATATATCAGGAAGTATTATAGAGGATATGCCCAAAAAGTCGGCTTTTTTTCAAGACATTCTATTTTTTGATGATGAATTTAACGGTATTGTCCCTATTGAGGTCATCATTGACACGAAGCGAAAAGGGGGTGCGAATCGCCTTTCAACACTTAAAAGAATAGATAAATTAGAACGCTATATAGCAGATATTCCTGAACTCTCACCTGCAATATCTACTGTCGGAGGACTGAAGTTTATCAAGCAAGCCTATTATAATGGGAATCCCAATTATTTCAAATTACCTACTTCTCAAGAAAACAGCTTTATTGCCCGATATTTAAAAAAAGTTGATGACTCAGAAAATCTGATGCAAAATTATGTTGATAGCACTGGTCAGTTTAGTCGAGTTACCACTTTTATGAGAGATATTAAAACAGATAGAATCGAGGAAATAGAAAATGACTTATTAAAAGAAATCGATAAAATTTTCCCTCCAGAGCGATATAATGTAAAGCTGACGGGTAAACCACTATTGTACCTAAAGGGGACACATTACCTAATTCGAAATTTGATTATCTCTTTATCCCTTGCCATACTATTGATCGCTCTTTTTATGGCTTATTTATTCGGCTCTTTTAAAATGATTGTAATTTCATTAATCCCCAACCTCCTTCCACTTATCATTACGGCGGGCGTGATGGGGTTTACAGGTATTCCACTCAAGCCTTCAACCATTTTAGTCTTTAGCATTGCGTTTGGTATTTCTGTTGATGACACGATTCACTTTCTTGCCAAATACCGTCAAGAATTAATCGAGAATAATTGGAAGATCAAATCTGCCGTTTACACCTCATTGAGGGAGACTGCTATAAGTATGTTTTACACTTCCATAGTTCTATTCTTTGGATTTGCGGTATTTATGACTTCTAATTTCGGTGGTACTGTCGCATTGGGTGGACTAATTTCAGTGACCTTATTATTTGCGATGCTCGCAAACCTTATTCTGCTTCCTTCACTACTGATCTCTTTGGAAGATGCTGTCAGTAATGAGCAGGTTTTGAAAGAACCAAAAATCAATATAATCTCCCAAGAGGATAATAAAAAAGCTTAAACGAATTTTCTAAATAAGCCTATCTTTACATTGAAAAATAAACGCAATGACAAGCCATCGATTAGTTGATCTCCTCGGTAATCCAGAACAATACAGTAAAGTAAAAGTTAAAGGTTGGGTAAGAACCTTTAGGGCAAATCGCTTTATCGCTTTAAATGATGGCTCCACGATTGAAAACCTTCAGTGCGTTGTCGATTTTGAACAAACAGCGGAATCTATACTCAAGAAAATAAATACAGGAGCTGCTGTTGAAATTGCGGGTGAACTGGTGGAAAGTATGGGTAAGGGTCAATCGGTAGAGGTGCTTGTAAAATCTATTGAAATCCTTGGGGAAGCTGATCCAGAGACGTATCCTATTCAACCAAAAAAACACAGCTTTGAGTTTTTAAGAGAAAAAGCTCACCTGCGTGTTAGAACCGCAACCTTTAGTGCTGTGATGAGAATCCGTTCAGTTCTATCATTTGCCATTCATCAATTTTTTCAAAACAAAGGTTTCTGTTACGTTCATACTCCAATTATTACTGGAAGTGATGCAGAAGGTGCTGGTGAAATGTTCCGCGTAACTGTTTTGGATCCAAAAAATCCTCCGATCGATGAGGAGGAAGGTGTAGATTATAAAAAAGATTTTTTTGGAAAGGAGACAAATCTGACTGTATCAGGTCAACTTGAAGCCGAAACCTATGCTCAAGGGCTTGGAAATGTTTACACATTTGGACCTACCTTCCGCGCTGAAAATTCAAATACCACACGACACTTAGCAGAGTTTTGGATGATAGAGCCAGAAATGGCTTTTTGTGAATTAGAAGGCAACATGGATCTCGCTGAAGAATTCATTAAATACACTCTCAATCACATTTTGGAAAAATGTGAAAAAGATTTGGCTTTTTTGGATCAGCGCCTCGCCAATGAAGAAAAAACTAAACCACAACATGAGAGAAGTCCAATGGGGTTGATTGAAAAAATAAAGTTTGTGGTTGAAAATGATTTTAAAAGAATTTCCTACACCGAGGCTATTGATATATTAAAAAATTCAAAACCCAATAAAAAGAAAAAATTTGAATTCCTGATCGAAGAATGGGGAACCGATCTTCAGAGCGAACATGAAAGGTTTCTTGTTGAAAAGCACTTTAATGCGCCAGTGATTTTATTTGATTATCCGGCTAAAATAAAGGCCTTTTACATGCGAATGAATGCTGATCAAAAAACAGTTAGGGCAATGGATATTTTATTTCCAGGTATCGGAGAAATTGTAGGCGGCTCACAAAGAGAAGAGCGCTTGGATGTATTAGAGAAGCGGATTGAAGAAATGGGCATTGATAAAGAGGAACTATGGTGGTACTTGGATTTAAGAAAATTTGGCAGTACGCCCCATAGTGGATTTGGACTTGGTTTTGAGCGCTTGGTGCTCTTTGCCACAGGCATGGGTAATATTAGAGATGTAATTCCATTTCCGAGAACACCACAGAACGCCTCATTTTGATACAAGTGGCTGAACTTACTTTTTTATATCTTTATGTAAGTTTATTCTGAAATGTTAAAACAACAGCTCCAAATAAAACTGTCTCAAAAACTGTCTCCACAGCAGATTCAGCTGATGAAGCTTATTCAGCTATCTACTTTGGAGTTGGAACAACGAATTTTTGCTGAAATTGGAGAAAACCCAGCATTAGAGAAGGGCAAAGAAATAGAGGAAGAAGCTAATCCTGATGATCAATTCGACGATTATCATGAGGATCAGAAAATTGACACAGATGACATCGATATCGATGCTTATCTAAGTGATGACGAGATTCCCAATTACAGGATTCAAGCAAACAATCAATCTGGTGAGGAAGAAGAAAAGATGATTCCTTTTTCAGGACGGATAAGTTTTCACGAGTATTTAGAAACGCAACTACAAAATTTAATCTTAACTGAGAAAGAACGTCCAATAGCAGAGTTTTTGATTGGAAGTATTGACAATAGTGGTTATCTGAGGAGAACGGAAGAAGATATAATTGATGATTTGGCTTTTACACAAAATATCGTCGTGGATAACACAGAATTGAAAGCTGTACTACGTAAAGTTCAGTCCTTAGACCCACCAGGTGTGGGAGCGAGATCACTTCAGGAATGCCTTTCGATTCAACTGGCAAGAAAAGAAAAAGATCGACCCATACTTGTGCTGACAAAAAAAATTATTGATACTGCGTTCAATGAGTTTTCAAGAAAACATTATAAAAAACTTCAAGGTCGATTTAATATTAGCGAAGAGGAAGTAAGAGGAGTATTTGACGAAATTGCCAAATTGAATCCAAAGCCAGGAGGGGCATTGTCGGAGGGTAGCCAAAACAACCACATCGTTCCCGACTTTATTTTGAGTATCGATAACGGAAAGCTAAAAGTGACTCTAAACCGAAGAAATACCCCAGATTTGAGAATTTCTAACAGTTATAAAGAAATGCTCGCAGGTTATGCTCAAGCCCCTGAAAAGAATAAATCAATGCAAGAAGCAGTATTGTTTATCAAACAAAAACTAGACGCTGCAAAATGGTTTATAGATGCAATAGAACAACGTCATCAAACACTATTTTTGACGGTGAATGCCATCGTAGAATATCAGAGTGCCTATTTTATCTCAGGAGATGAACAAAAGCTAAGACCGATGATCCTAAAAGATATCGCAGATAAAATCGAGATGGATATTTCTACAGTCTCCAGAGTAGCCAACAGTAAATATATTGATTCGCCATATGGTGTGAAGCTTTTGAAAAGTTTTTTCTCTGAGGGAATGAAAAACGACGAGGGTGAGGACGTTTCAACTATTGAAATCAAAAAAATTCTCAAAGATTTGATTGCAAAGGAAAACAAGAAAAAACCTCTTGCAGATCAAGCACTATCCTCCCTTTTAAAAGAAAAAGGGTTTAATGTAGCTAGAAGAACCATATCTAAGTATAGGGAACAAATGGATATCCCAGTGGCGAGATTGAGAAAATCGATTTAGCTATAAAACATAAAAAATCAATCCAATCTTAATTACCCTTAGATTTGGGCGTATCCCATCTACTAGGGTCAGTTCGTCTTTATAGATTGAATTTAAGTCGTACTCAAAAAATAAATTCCAAGTATTGTATCCGAGGGAAAGATAAACAGCAGCGTTTTGATCCCTAATAAATTTTTCTTTTGAGCTTCCGCCATAAGCATAATTAAATCGAGAACTGAAATTGAATTTATACTTAAATCCACCGTAGAACCGCCAAAAGTCAGTTTTGTCGATTGTTGATGTCCTCAAACGAAATTCAATAGGAATCAAGAGGCTGGAAAAAGTTTGTTTATTTTGTTGGTTTGCAATAACTGAGAAAGTGAGGTTGGTCGGATCCTGGTCATCCAAATTTAAATTAGAAACAAATTTATGAAAACCATATCCAAGCCCCCAACCAAGAGCTAAGTCGCCTTTTTTGTTTAATGGTATATCTCTAATAAATCCCATTTGAATATTATTTGAAAAACCATTTTGTTTAAATCCTTGAATAGACTCTTGTTGAAGAATCATTGAGAAACTCAAGAAAAACTGATCTTCCCTGTATTTTGTTGAAAGGCTGTCTTTCTGTGCATGAGTATAGCTACCGATAACAAGCGTGAAAATAAAAGTAAACAGTCTAAAGTTCATAGGACGCTAAAATCAAATAGGACTTCAAAAATAAGCAAAAAAAAAAGTGCCAATAAAAGGCACTTTTCAAAAACTGTTAAAAAAAATCAATCAATATTTTGTTTAAAACCTCCAACTCGGGTAGTATAGTTGATCTTCAGGGCATTGACCTTTCTCAACTCTTGTTTGATGTCGCTTATCAATCCCATCTTAGTATCGCCGTCAACTTTTAAAGCAGTGGTCAATACATTTTGTAATTCTTGACGCTTTGAAGCTCGCTCTGCCAAAACAAATGCTGCAACCTCAGCTACTGAAGCAAACTTATCGTTTAATTGGATCCTTGGTTGCGTTCCATATTTATCAGTATAACGACTAGAAGGTTCACCAGCATAGATATACATTACACGATCTTTTTTATCCAATTTTTGAACTTGATCGGCTGCCGGTAATTGATTCTTGACCATTAATGTGCTGTCCCTCATTACAGTGGCTACCATAAAAAAGAATAACAACATGAATACAATATCGGGAAGGGAAGCCGTAGATATGGCTGGTAAATCACCTCCTTTTTTCTTTTTAAACTTTGACATTGTTATTAAGATTTAGTTTTACTGGGTTCTGCCTCTGACAGTTTCTGAGGAAACATAATTTTCACTTCACTTAGCAGCGGTTTTAATCGGGCTTTTTCTTCAGGTGATGTCCGAGGATCATTATATTTCTTGTCAGCTTCTACAAACGTCATAAGCTCATTTGGATAAAGACGTGTAAATTCTCGATCTCTAAGTTCATTATATGCCGCCACGAGTTCATTCTGGACTGATATATAAACCTTGTAAGCAGTTTCTCTATCGTTTTTTAAAGAGATAATTGCTTTTTCGGGATTATCGGAGGATTTGGGATTTTTGGTTCCCTGACAATAATTGCAAGCTTCGTCTCCTTCTCCACCGCCATTGTCTAGAAACTCAACGGCAAGTGAACGAAGTTCGGCTAAATCGGTTAGCTCTTCCTCAACTAAAAGTTGATTGTTTTTGTTAACCACAACAGTAAAAATATTCTTTTGCTTGATGATCGGTGGATCATCTTGCTCTTCCATAGGGGGAAGTTTTCTGTTGATACCACTATCAGTTTCAATCGTGGTGGTAACCAAGAAGAAAATCAATAGCAAGAATGCGATGTCCGCCATCGAACCCGCATTTACTTCGGGTGCTGATCTTTTGGCCATAGCTAAATTATTTTTTTAATAATTTGGTGACGCCAGAGAACAGCATTAGTCCAATAGCGATAACTGATAAAAGATAAAAAGATCTGATTCCAGTCTCAACCAATTTAGAGTTGCTAGCAGACAGTACTTCTCCATCTTTCATTGGTGTCTCAACCCCCTCAGATAGCAAGTAGGAAATTAAGATAATAACCAAGAAAAAACCAATGGATATTCCTGCTTTTTTTAACTTTTTACCATCGGAAAACAATCCTCTCAGAGTAAAGATTAAAGTAATGGCTACCGTTAGAATTAAGACAATTCTTGACAATTCAACCAATGCTGAAACAGCACCGTAATCACCCATAGAAGCAGCCATTTTTATTTCTTCATCACCAGTGCCTATAATTCTCAAAAGAAAAAAGGCAGCTAGGACGCCAATGATGGCACTTATAATTTTAATTATATTTTGAATTTTCATGAGGTAAGATGTTTATTTTTTTTGCGCTACAAGAATATCGATCAAATTGATGGACGCGTCCTCCATATCGTTAACAATACTATCAATTTTGGCGATAATGTAGTTGTAAAATACTTGAAGAATGATCGCTACAATTAGACCAAAAACCGTAGTCAAAAGAGCAACTTTAATACCTCCGGCAACGAGAGACGGTTGCATGTCACCAGCAGCTTCAATTTTATCAAAGGCCTGAATCATCCCGATTACCGTTCCCATGAATCCAAGCATCGGAGCTAGTGCAATAAACAACGAAATCCAAGAAACATTTTTTTCCAATTGACCCATTTGAACACCACCGTAAGCAACGACAGCTTTTTCAGCACTTTCAACGCCTTCATCAACTCTATCTAGGCCTTGGTAGAAAATAGATGCCACAGGGCCTTTTGTATTTCTACAAAGCTCTTTAGCAGTGTCAACACCTCCAGAGGCAAGCGCTTCTTCTACGCCAGCAGTTAGCTTTTGTGTGTTTGTAGTTGCGAGGTTTAAGTAAATAATTCGCTCAATGGCTATAGCAAGACCTAGGATCAAACAAATCAAAACAATCCCCATGAATCCGGGACCTCCTTCGATAAATCTTTTCTTTAATTCTTGCGTGAATGAAACTTCAGGAGCTGCAGCTTCCTCCATTTCTTCAGCAACCTCTTCAACCGCAGGAGCTTCCTCCATCATGGGGGCTTCTTCCGAGGCTGTTTCATCCGCAACTTCCGTTTCTTGAGTTGGTAGTGTTAATGTTGTGTTAGCATAAGACAATGATTGGGTCATTAACATCCCAAAGAAGCTTAGGGCAAAAAATAATTTTCTCATTTTGATTGAAATTTTGTTCTGTGTTTTTTAATTTTTTAAAGATAAAAAAAAATACATACTAACGCATTTTTTTTGCAGAGAGGAAGGGATTCGAACCCTCGATTCCGCGATAACGGAATACACACTTTCCAGGCGTGCGCCTTCGACCACTCGGCCACCTCTCTAAATT
>CAJWGK010000013.1 GCA_913030895.1 uncultured Flavobacteriaceae bacterium
ATAAAAATATAATTTATTCACTATAGGATTGATTTAAAATTATAACCTCCCATACTAATATAGCATTTTTTAATTTTTAAAACCAAAAAGATTTAATTTTTTATTATGTACAAAAAACATAATTAAGTGATAATTAATTACAAATAATATTTACATTTGAATTGTCTCAAATCATTAAATCATGGAAAAAAAAGTATTTAGCCCGCCACCTTCATTATTCAATTTTCGTGGCAATACCGATATGGTATTGTTCCTATTGCAAAAAGAACTACGCGGCGTAAGGATTTGTCAACTGTTTAATCCATTAGGAGTTAACTCAGACCTTTTCTATCCCAATCTTGGCATTTTAATTTTGTCCCTTATGAAGCTTCCTCATCAGTCCGAGGAATTTATTGCTTGGTACGAAAAAAAATTAGAAAAATGGTCAGCTAAAGTGGACTTGGAAAATAACGCTGCATTGGCAGAATTAACGTTACAGTTCTATTATTTTCTGCGGTACCGCCAATTGAAATAATTTGTTTTATACCAAATCGTTTTCTATCAAATATTCGGCGATTTGAATAGTATTTGTTGCGGCACCTTTTCTCAAGTTATCTGAAACAACCCACAGGTTGATCGTATGTTCCTGAGAGAAATCTTCCCTAATTCTCCCTATAAAAACGTCATTTTTGCCTTCAGCGTAAATGGGCATAGGATAAGAATTTGTATCGGGATTATCCTGAATCACTATACCTGGACTTTCATGAAGTAACTTTCTAATATCTTCCAAGACGAATTCTTTTTTGAGCTGAACATTAATTGATTCACTATGTCCGCCTACAACAGGTATTCTAATGGCAGTAGCAGTTACGCCAATACTGTCATCTCCCAAAATTTTGTGTGTTTCATTGACCAGTTTCATCTCCTCTTTGGTGTAACCATTTTCCATAAAAACATCGCAATGGGGGAGCGCATTTCGGTGAATTGGATAAGGGTAGGCCATCTCACCTTCAATGTCATTGTATTCGTTGTTTAATTGTGTTACTGCTTTTACTCCAGTACCGGTTATCGATTGGTAGGTAGAAACAACTATTCGGTTGATACCATAGGTATCTTTTAGAGGGCTCAATGCCATTAGCATCTGAATTGTTGAGCAGTTGGGATTAGCAATGATTTTGTCTTCAGCAGTGAGAAGGTTGGCGTTGATCTCAGGAATAATTAGTTTCTTAGTTGGATCCATTCGCCAAGCTGATGAGTTGTCAATTACGACTGTCCCAACTTCAGCAAATTTTGGTGCCCATTCCATGGAGGTATCACCACCAGCAGAAAATAGTGCAATATCTGGACGCATGGATACAGCAGTTGAAAGTCCTACAACTTCAAAGCTATCTCCTTTATAATCTATTTTCTTTCCTACTGATCGCTCTGAGGCTACAGGGATCAATGTCGTTAAGGGAAAACTGCGTTCTGCAAGTACACGAAGCATAACTTCACCCACCATTCCTGTTGCTCCTACAACTGCTATTTTCATATCTAAAAATTTTAGGCAAAATTAGTCTTTAAAAGACGGTTTACAACTTCAAAATGTTTTTTTTCAAAAATTAAACAAATTGTTTGATTTGTAACAATCATAAAGTAGCTTATTCAATCACTTTTCTAGAGATGCGCGAACTTAGTCCTGAGAGTAATTCATAAGATATTGTTCCTGCATCTTCTGCGAGATCATCTGCCCTTGCTTTGTTACCAAAGACAATGACCTGATCTCCCTCCTTGCAGGGAATTTCACCAATTTCAACCATGGTCATATCCATACAAATATTACCGACCATGGGCGCCTTTGTGCCGTTGATCAAGACCCAGCCTTTTCCGTGGCCGTAATGCCTAGCAATTCCGTCTGCATGCCCCAAGGGAAGTAGGGCAATTTTTGTATCATCAGGTGCTGTCCACCCACAATTGTAACCAACGGTTTCTCCTTTACTTATTTTGTGGATTTGAGTAATTGTAGTTGTTAAACGAGCGATTGGCTCAAGTTTTTTATTCCAATCCACTTGGTTAGCAAATCCATATAGTCCAATCCCCGTTCTTACCCAATCCAAATGAAAATCTGGGTAATTAAAAATACCAGAAGTATTCAACAAGTGAAAGTCAATTGCTTTTGAATGTTTTCGATGCTTTTCAATTATTTCTTTAAAAAGTTCAGTTTGAGAATCTGTCTGTTTGTGAGGTCTTTCTTCCTCTGAGGCAGCCAAATGTGAATATATACTCTTTACTTGAAATGGGCTATTTTTTATTTCTTCTATTAACCATTCTGTTTCCTGGAAGTTAAAGCCGAGGCGGTTTAATCCAGTATTGTATTTAATGTGGATAGGGTAGTGGGTTTGTTTCGTCTCAACAACTATTTTTTTGAATTCCAACCAACTTCTTCTGTTATACAGCGCAGGCTCTAAATCATATTCTATGATTTTTTTAAAATTTTGAACCTGAGGGTAAAAAACTAAAATGGGAATATTAACACCTTTTTTTCTCAAAAGAATTCCTTCGTCTGCATAAGCGACAGCCAAAGCTTCGATACCTAATGCTACTAATTTTTGTGCAACTACTTCAAGGGCGCTTCCATAGGCATTGGCTTTTACAACTCCAATCATTTTTGTTTTTGGGTTGATTAAACCTCTTAGGGAATGATAGTTGTACGACAGTTTCTTTAAGTCAATTTCGAGAAGGCTCAAGCTTTACGATTTTTTGTTTTTTTTCTGCCCTTTTTTATTGATAGCCTTCATAAATGCTGACCTACTTAGTGGTTCATAATCGTCTTTTTCTCCCAAGACGACAAGCTCTTTTTGGTCGGACTTTCTATGACTGTAATGCGCTAAATTTCCTGTTTGGGTGCAAACAGCATGTACTTTAGTAACATATTCAGCGGTTGCCATTAGTGCGGGCATAGGACCAAAAGGATTGCCTTTATAATCCATGTCTAAACCTGCTACAATAACACGGACACCTCGATTGGCGAGATTATTGCAAACCTCGACAATTTCATCGTCAAAAAACTGTGCCTCATCAATGCCAACTACCTGGCAATCATTTGCTAAAATCGCAATATTCGCAGCAGCGGGAACTACTGTTGAAAGGATTTGATTGGCATCGTGTGATGTTACAAGATTATCATCATACCTCTGATCTATCGCGGGTTTAAAAATTTCAATTTTTTGTCTAGCGAACTGTGCTCTTTTTAAGCGGCGAATCAATTCTTCTGTTTTTCCTGAAAACATTGAACCACAGATCACCTCGATCCAGCCTAATTGTTCATTATGGCTTACAGGATTTTCTAAAAACATTTTGTAATTTTAAAGAAAAACAAAGGTATTAAAAAAACTAACGTTTGTAATTGTACAATTTATGTCCAATAAAATTCATCAAGAACTTTGTAGAATTGCAAAAGAAATTTTGGAAGCCGAAAAACCCTCTGATTACCAAAAAATTTATGATCAAACCCTTTTATTATTTGAACAACTCATCCTGATAAAAAACTCCAAAGGTTTTGAAATGGATTTTTGGGAAGACCTTGAATCAAAATTTGACAAGGAAATTGATTTTATTGAGATTCAAGACAAAAAAGACCTTGAAGAACAGATTGAAAATAACGACCGTCAGGAACTCCCGCCACTAATAGATACCATTAAGGAGATTGTAAAAGAAATACCCGAGCCTCAACCTGCCGCGGAAGATTTTTTAAAAGTGAGTCACCAGGAGCTGAAATTTGAGCCTAAGGAGGAGGAATTGGATTCTAAAAAAGAAACTCCAATTGAGCGATTAAATGATAAATTTTCTAAAGGCTTACAGATTGATTTAAATGATCGTTTGGCATTTATAAAACATCTTTTTGATCAAAACCCCAACGATTTTCAAAGAGCAGTGTCACAAATTTCAACTTTCCAAAACTGGAATCAAGCAAAGGAGTTCATTTTGGAAATGATCAAACCAGATTATGACAACTGGAAAGGAAAAGAATTATACGAAGCGCGTTTTTTGAAAATTGTAGAAAATAATTTTCAGTAATAAACACACAAACAAGCTATCAAATTTTTATGGGGAAGCTTTTTTTAGTACCAACACCCATTGGCAATCTCGGAGACATCACTTTCAGAGCAGTAGATACATTGAATCTATCAGATTTGATCCTGGCTGAGGATACACGAACCAGTAGTAAGCTTCTAAACCATTACAAAATTCAAAAGCCTATACGGAGTTTTCACATGCACAACGAACACAGAAAACTCAGTGAGGTCATTTCGAAATTAAAATCAGGACAGACGATTGCTATTATTTCAGATGCTGGCACTCCTGGAATATCAGACCCTGGTTTTTTATTGGTTCGCGAAGCTTTGGCCAATGATATCGAAGTTGTTTGTCTACCAGGCCCAACAGCATTGATCCCTGCTTTGATTCAAAGTGGTTTGTCAGCTGATCGATTTGTTTTTGAAGGATTTTTACCTCCAAAAAAAGGAAGAAATAAACGTTTGGAAAACCTAATTGGTGAAACCCGAACCATTATTTTTTATGAATCTCCTCACAAGATTTTAAAAACTTTAACCCAATTGGTTGATTTTTTTGAGCCCGAACGTCGAGTCTCCATTTCAAGAGAATTGTCAAAAATGTATGAGGAAACTTTCAGAGGCAATTTGGGCGAGGCCGTTGAATATTTTAACCAGCAAACACCTAAAGGAGAATTTGTAATTTGTCTAGCAGGCGCTTAAAATAATATTCGTTGATGCATTGGAAACCAAAATCCATTCCAGAAGAACAGAAGATCAAAACTCTACAAAAAGAGATCGGGGTTCCGTATGAAATTGCTTGTATGTTAGTTCAGCGGGGTATTGAAGATTTTCAAACGGCAAAGACCTATTTTCGACCCGAGTTGTCTGATTTACACGATTCTTATTTAATGCTTGGAATGAGAGCTGCAGTTGATCGGATAACCACTGCAATTTCGCATCAAGAAAAAATTATGATTTATGGAGATTATGATGTGGATGGAACCACGGCTGTAACATTGGTCTATTCTTATTTAGATGAGCATTATCCAAAGTGCATCTATTATATTCCAGACCGCTATGAGGAAGGCTATGGTATATCTCAAAAAGGGATAGCCTATGCCCAAGAAAAAGGGATCAGTTTAATTATTGCTTTAGATTGTGGGATTAAAGCCAATGATAATATTGATTACGCAAAAGAATTAGGGATTGATTTTATTATATGTGACCACCATTTACCAGGAGTTAATTTACCAAATGCTGTTGCAATTTTAGACCCCAAACAAGATAATTGCAATTACCCTTTTAAAGAACTTTGTGGTTGTGGGATTGGCTTTAAGCTTATACAGGCATTAGCTCAAGAGCAGGGCCAGTCTTTGGAAACTATTTTGCCCTATATCGATTTGGTAGCGATGGCAATCGCCGCAGATATTGTTCCCATTCTTGATGAAAATAGAATACTTACGCATTATGGATTGCAACAAATTCGAGAACAGCCACGGAAAGGAATTAAGCTTTTTCTAAATGGGCTTAAAAATAAATTGTCGGTCGCTGATTTGGTTTTTGTCATTGCACCCAGAATTAATGGTGCTGGAAGGATAAAACACGGTAGTTATGCAGTAGAATTATTACTTTCCAAAGATGAGAACGAGGCCCTTTCAAGAGCTAGAGCAATAGAATTGTTCAATAGTGAAAGGAAAGCGTTGGATCAAAGAATTACAGCGCAAGCTTTGGATCAAATAGATCAAAATCAAGAACAAGAAAACTATTCCAGTGTTGTTTTTCAACCTGATTGGCACAAAGGGGTTGTTGGGATTGTCGCATCTCGATTAATAGAAACTTATTACCGTCCTACTGTGGTGTTTGCATCATCAGGGGATTTTTTTACTGGCTCGGTAAGGTCTGTAAAAGGGGTTGATGTATATCTAATCTTGGACGCTTGTAAGGAACATATTGTGAAATTTGGAGGACATCGATATGCTGCAGGACTAACCATCAAACCTGAAGCTTATATCGACTTTAAAAAAGCTTTTGAAAAAGCAGTTGCACAGACCATTAAACCCGAACAAAGAATCCCTCACATGGATTATGACCTTGAAATTTCTTTGGATAAAATAACCCCGAAATTTTACCGTATAATGAATCAGATGGCTCCATTCGGTCCAGGAAATATGCGCCCCGTATTTATGACTAAAAACTGTTTTGATGCTGGAAAATCACGTGCGGTTGGGGAGGATCAGACTCACTTAAAGCTGGACGTGATTGACGACACTGAATCTACGCTCTCAGGAATTGGTTTTGGGATGGCAGCTAATATTAGTAGAATAAAAAGCAGAGATCCTTTTCAAATACTTTACACCGTTGAGGAAAACGAATTTAGGGGTGAGGTCTCACTACAGCTTAAATTAAAAGACCTTAAGTTCTGAACCTTTTATAGTGATAAATTAATGCTTTAGTAGATGGGTCATGATGTTGTAAGTCATCCCCATCAAAATCGCTGAGAATATTATTGGCCAATTGTTTGCCCAGCTCTACGCCCCATTGGTCATAACTGAATATATTCCAAATAATTCCCTGAACAAAAATGCGATGCTCGTATGAAGCAATTAATGCACCAAGGTTAAAAGGGGTGAGCTGGTCAATGAAAAGTGTATTAGAAGGGCGATTCCCTTGAAAGACTTTAAAAGGCAATAGTTTTTCAATTTCAGCTTTAGATTTACCTGCACTTTTTAATTCCTCAGTAACTTTTTCTGCATTTTTTCCTTGCATCAAAGCTTGAGTTTGCGCAAAAAAATTGGACATCAATTTATCGTGGTGGTCATTTCCTTCGTGAAGAGGCTTAGCAAAACCAATAAAGTCTGCGGGGATTAGCTTGGTTCCTTGATGCATTAACTGAAAAAAAGCATGCTGGGCATTGGTTCCCGATGCCCCCCAGATAATGTTTCCGGTTTGGTAGTCAATTGGATTACCGTTTCGGTCAACCCCCTTCCCATTACTTTCCATAATCCCTTGTTGGAGATAGGCGGGGAGATTTCTTAGGTATTGAGAATAAGGAATTATCGCCTCAGTTTCTACTCCCCAGAAATTGTTGTACCATACGGTGATTAAAGCTAAAATTACGGGGATATTTTCTTTAAAATCAGTAGCGCTGAAATGAGCGTCCATTGCTCCAGCACCCTTAAGTAAATTCTTGAAGTTTTCTGATCCAACTGCCAGACATATACTTAGACCAACAGTGCTCCAAAGTGAGAATCTACCCCCAACCCAATCATTCATCGGGAATACATTTTCCTCCGAAATGCCAAAAGCAGTAACTTTTTCTAAATTAGTTGAAACGGCAATAAAGTGTTGACTAATTGCCTTTTCCGAGGCATGCTCCAAAAACCATTTCCTGATCGTATTAGCATTACTGAGAGTCTCTTGTGTAGTAAAGCTTTTTGAAACGACAATAAAGAGTGTTGTTTCTGGATCAAGTTTTTTAATTACTTCCTCAACATGATCTCCTTCGACATTTGAAACGAATGTGACATTTAAGTTGTTTCTATAGTACTCCAGCGCTTCTGTAACCATTGCAGGTCCAAGATCTGATCCGCCTATTCCGATATTGACCACATGAGAAATCGGCTTTCCGCTGAAGCCTTTCCATTGACCAGAGATCACTTGATCTGCAAAGGCAAACATTTTTTCATTCACCTTGTTAATTTCTGGAACAACATCAACCCCCTCAAACATTACTGTTGATGAAGAATTCTGCCTCAGCGCAGTATGAAGCACTGCCCTATCTTCGGTTTCATTAATTTTTTCTCCATCAAAATAAGATGAAATGGCTTGTTTGAGTCCAGATTCCTCAGCTAATTGAATCAATAGATCAATGGTCGATTGATCTAAAAGATTTTTTGAATAATCAATATAGAAGGATTTCCAGCGTATTGACATATTTTCCGCACGATCAGAATCTTCTGCGAAATATTCATTTAGTTTTTTTTGGGAAAGAGTTTTAAAGTTAGATTGGAGCTTTTTCCAAGAATCTAGAGTATTTGGATTTTTTTTAATTAATGTCACTATGAGAGAGTGCTATTTTATTATTCAGATTTGTTTTTTCACCTTCGAAAGATATACAATCGAGCTGGGTTTTCAAATCTTCAATAGCGTTTAAATAGGTAATTTTTAATTTGTCTGAAATAGGCTTTGCCTCAGGTAATTTTTGTTTGAAGGGGTCTACCTGTCGACCGTTTTTCCAGAAGCGGTAGCACACATGTGGGCCTGATGTATATCCAGTCATTCCGACCCATCCAATTACCTGTCCTTGGGTAACAAATTCTCCTACTTTTACTTTTCGGCGTTTCATGTGGAGGTACTGGGTGCTGTAGGTGTTGTTATGCTTAATCGTAATATAGTTCCCATTACCTTTGCTATATGATGCCTTTACAACAACCCCATTGGCGGTGGCAAGGATTGGGGTTCCTACTCTAGCTGCGAAATCAGTCCCTCGGTGCGGTTTAATCCGATTTCCATAGAATGCAATCCTTCTTTTTAAATTATATCTTGAGGTAACAGGCCCAAATTTGACAGGTGCTTTCAAAAACGCTCGTCTTAAATTTTTCGCATTATTGTCAAAGTACTCAACAATTCCTTTAGTACTATCTGGGAGAAACTCGAAGGCGTAAAACTCCTTATTAGCATGCTCAAAATACGCAGCTTTAATTCGTTCTATACCTACTGAGATTGAGTCATCAACAAACTTTTCTGAATAGATTACTTTGAAACGATCCCCTTTTTGCAAACGATAGAAATCGATATTCCAAGCATAAACATCTGACAGATAATAGGTTAGTTGATCGTTTAATCCACTATTAATCATGGTTTCATAAAGAGAGTTTTCAATCACCCCCGTTCCTTCTTTCAAAACAAGTTTTATTGGTTTACTAATTTGTTTTCCATAGATACTATCTCTAAGTTGGATAACCTTAGAGCTTCGAATGTCATGTTGATAGACAAATGCTATAGGCGTGGCTATGCTATCCTTGGTATATAGTAGTTTATAGTTTTTTCCCACCACCAGTCGTTTGACATCAACATCCTTTTTTATGACCTGAAGGATGTTGTATACCTCTGGATAGTCAATACCGTTTTCTTCCAGAATAGAGCCAAAAGTATCACCACGACGGATTCTCTTATTTACCTCCTCATATTCATCCATATTAAATCCGTATTTAAGATTTTTGGGTTTGATAATTTTGGAGGGAGGAGTTTTGTCTACTTCAGTAGGAGAGTTTGAGTCACATGATGTTATCGATATAGCGACACAAAATAAACATAAAATGACAAAAATTTTATTCATAAAATACTACGAATTCAAATTTTATTGGAGCAAATCTCGAATATTTATACAGGAATTACAAGCCATTTGACATAAAGTTATCTTACGATTAATGAACAAATAACAAGGGGCTAATCAAATATAATTTTGAAGGGATAGTTTAGATTTTTGAATTTTTCAAGATCAATTTTTATCGAACCTATTGCCAAATCTGCCTGTAACCTTATTGGAACTTTGTTGGCGTCATCTGTAATCCAGAGGGTGACACTTTCTTTCTCTTTGAACACTCTACCAGATTGCACGTAGGGGCGAAATTTCATACATCTAATTTTGCCAAATCCAGTATTAAGTGTTTCTTTTCCTAGGAACTTCATTTTAAAAATATAATTCTTGCTGTCAAAAAACATATTGATACTAAAAATTTCATTTTTAACCAACTTTTCTTTCGGGTAGAAAGCGCGTAGATAGTAGAAAGCTGACATTAAATCCTGAGTTTTTTCTGGAATTTTATAGGAAGCTTTGGTATTATTTTTTTTGTTGTACACTAGGGCCGAGTCTTTTACGTGGTCAAAACTTATCTCTAATTTTTTAGTGTAACCGCCTTCGTAAATATCTCGTACAAACCGATAAGGGATTACTTTTTTTTCATCAAAATAAGTATCGTAATAATCCTCTACCTTAAAAAATAGTCTTGCCAATCCTGTAGTTCGGCCATAGCCTTTCGCATGAAGAACGGGAATATCATTTACCGTATCGTTTACCAGCCCCAGAGTGGCATAGCTTGCATTAAAAATACCATAACGGATTCTAAACTGAAACCACTCTCCAGCTTTAAAGGGAAGTTTTTGCGGGAAACTCTCATTACTTTCATTAGAGACTTGTCCAAAGACCGTAATATAGGTGCAAAAGAAAATGATGAACAAGGGGCAGATTTTTTTAAAATACATCATATCATAAAATTAATTAAATCAATTGAACTGGATTTACCTTCTAGTTAAAACAATTTCATAAATCTGGCTATAACTGTTTCAATTTTTTATAAATTTTGACGCCCTTAACTTGACCTAGTAATTTGACCATCTCATCCTCAGGTGCGGTTTTTATTCTTTTAAGGGACTTAAATTCTTTGAGTAGTAACTCTTTTGTTTTGGGGCCTATGCCCTCAACACCATCTAAGGGAGATTTTAGTGCATCTTTACTTCGGATATTTCTGTGGAGTGCGAGTCCAAACCTATGTGCCTCGTTGCGGAGTTGTTGAATGACTTTTAAGGTTTCTGATTTTTTATCCAAATACATAGGAATACTATCTCCAGGATAGTAGATCTCTTCCAATCGTTTTGCTATTCCAATTATGGCTATTTTGCCTCTCAACCCTAATCTGTCTAGGCTTTTAACAGCAGAGGACAGCTGCCCTTTACCTCCGTCTATTACAATAAGTTGGGGTAAGGATTGTCCTTCGTCAAAAAGTCTTTTATACCTTCGGTGGACCACTTCCTCCATGGAGGCAAAATCGTCGGGACCATCTACCGTTTTAATTTTAAAATGACGATAATCCTTTTTAAAGGGTTTTCCATGCCTGAAGACCACACAGGCAGCAGTCGGACTTGTTCCCTGAATATTAGAATTATCAAAACACTCGATATGAACGGGTTCTTCATTCAGCCGTAGATCTTTTTTCATTTGATTCATCAACCGTTTTACATGGCGTTCAGGGTCAACGATTTTCATTTGTTTAAAACGTTCTAGCCTGAAGAACTTAGCATTTCGTTGGGAAAGCGCTACCAGTTTTCTTTTATCACCCAATTTTGGGACTGTTACTTTTATTTTTGCCCCCAGATCAATTTCAAATGGGAGGTAAATTTCAGTTGATTGCGAATTAAATCGCTCTCTTAAATCCACTATGGCGAGGGACAATAATTCTTTATCCGTCTCCTCAAGCTTTTTCTTAATTTCAACCGTATGGGATCGGATAATGGAACCGAAGGCAACCTGAAAAAAGTTGACATAACCATAGCTCTCATCGGAAATTATGGTGAAAACATCTACATTGGTAATTTTGGGATTGACAACCGTTGATTTAGCTTGATAGTTTTCCAGTGATTCCAACTTTTCTTTAATCTGCTGTGCCCTTTCGAACTCCATATTATCAGCATGGTTTTCCATTTGATTTTTAAACTGGGTTAAGGAGCGTCTAAAATTACCTTTGATGATATCCCGTATTTCTGCGATGTAATCTTCATATATTTTCTCGTCCACCTTACCCACACAAGGTGCTTGGCAATTACCTATATGATATTCTAAACAAACTTTGTATTGTTGATTAAGTACTTTTTCTTCTGACAGATCATAATTACAAGTTCTTATAGGATACAAACTTCGTATCAATTCCAGAAGCGTATAGACTGTTTTTACATTGGGGTAGGGGCCATAGTAATCTGATCCATCACGGATTACCTTTCGGGTACTAAAAACCCTGGGAAAACGTTCCTTTTTAATACAAATCCATGGGTAGGTTTTATCGTCTTTCAGTAAGATATTATAACGCGGACGGTATTTTTTAATGAGGTTATTCTCCAGCAATAAAGCATCTACTTCAGTGGGAACGACAATATGTTCCATGCGATGAATTTTCCTGACCAGTATTCGGGTTTTGGCATTGTCGTGTTCTTTTGTAAAATAGGAAGTTACCCTTCGTTTTAAATTTTTTGCCTTACCCACATAAATCACCGTATCCTCCTTGTCAAAAAACTGATATACTCCCGGATCAGTGGGAAGTGTTTTGAACTGAATCTCGATGGGCGATTTTTTCATGACACGAAGTTACTATTTTCTATATGCTTTAAAAAAAACAGGCTTCACGATAAGGATGCTAAGAATATGATTTAACTTTAAGGCTAAGTAATTTTGATTTGAATTTTACGAAAGCTGAGTTAAGAATCCAATACCGACGTAGAAGAGAAGCGTTAAATCCGCAGCAAATTGACGATTTAAGTATTTTGATTGTCAATCGTTGTTTAGAACTCAAATTATGGGATCAATCGACCTATCATCTTTTTATGTCTTCCCGAAAAAACAATGAAATAGACACTTCACTTTTGCTTTCCGTAATTCAAGGAAAAGACAAGCAGCCTGTGATCCCAAAAATGGTTGGTGACCATGATTTGGAGCATTACTTATTATTAGATCAAACCCCTATCAAAATTAATCAGTGGGGCATCCCTGAACCACAATCGGGAATAAAAATCGATTCAGAACAGATTGAGGTAGTTTTTGTACCACTATTGATTTTTGATTTACAAGGTCATCGAGTGGGCTATGGTAAAGGTTATTATGACCGATTTCTGGCGAAATGTAAACCAGGAACTATTAAAGTGGGGTTGTCGTTTTTTGATCCCATTGAAAGAATTAAGGATATTGAATCACATGATATTCCAATTGATTTTGGAGTAACACCTAATAAAAGCTACGAATTTTCTTCTTTTTGATTAAAAATTCTTTTGTTAAAGAAAACAAGAATACCTACGCCAATGCTGATTGAGGTATCGGCAATATTGAATACATATTGAAAAAAAGTGTAGGGTCTGCCTCCTACCCATGGCATCCACTCTGGCCAGGTCCAGCTGACAAGTGGAAACTGTAACATATCGACTACATGTCCTTGGAAAATTGGGGCATAGCCTCCTGCTTCAGGGAATAAACTAGCCACCTGTCCATAACTGTGGGAAAAAATAAGACCATAAAAAACGGAATCAATAATATTGCCCAAGGCACCGGCAAATATTAAGCACAAAGACCATCGGAATAAATTTGATGATTCTCTCCTGATATTATCAAATAACCAATACCCTATACCAACAATGGCAACGAGACGGAATACGGTTAAGACAAGTTTGGCTGTTTTATCTGAAATAAAAGGAAGAATGTCATTGAATTTGGTGCCCATTGCCATCCCCTTATTCTCAACAAAAAGTAGTTTAAAAAATCCCCAATCTAGAATGGCATCACTTCCATATCTCGAAAGTTCAAAGTTTAGTTTTATGTAAAATTTAGAAGCCTGATCTAGAAAAAGCAAGGCCAATACTATGACAATCGCTGTTGCCAGATTTATATTAGAAAATTTTAATTTCAAAAGCTATTTTTGCATATTTTTAGCCTCAATACTCAAAGTAGCATGGGGAACCAATAAAAGCCTTTTTTTGTTTATCAATTTCCCGGTTACCCTGCAAATCCCATAGGTTTTATTTTCAATTCTTATCATGGCATTTTTGAGGTCACGGATAAATTTTTCCTGACGTATGGCTAGCTGGGTATTGGCTTCTTTTGACATGGTTTCTGACCCTTCCTCAAAAGCTTTAAAAGTTGGAGAGGTGTCATCAGTGCCATTATTACCATTATTCATATAGGCACTTTTTAGCAGTTCCAAATCGTCTTGGGCCTTATTGATTTTATCTTCGATTAATTTTCTAAACTCATCTAATTCTGCATCAGAGTATCGAACTTTTGTGTCTGTTGCCATTTTAAATTTTTTTAATAGTTATTCTTGTTTTAATATCGTCAAAAGCGACTTCAGTTCCATATTCCATTTTTTCCATAAAATGAATCTTTTCGCCGAGGGTTTCTGAACAAATATATTCAATGTTCTTATCAATTTTTTGCTTCAAACTTTCGTCTGCAACAAAAGTAATATCAATTCTGTCTGTGACCTCAAGACCATTATCTTTTCTGATATTCTGAATGCGATTTACAAGTTCTCTTGCGATACCTTCATCAATCAAATCTTCGGTCAGAGAAATATCTAGGGCAACGGTCAATCCATTTCCATGAGCCACGAGCCAACCCTCAATATCTTTGGAGGAAATCTCCACTTCATTTAGCTCTAAATTAATATTTTTTTCATTAAGGCTGATGCTTATTTTTCCTTGATCTTCTAAGGTTTTAATTTCATTGGGAGTAAAGGTGTTTATTTTTGCTACTACATTCCCCATTTCTTTACCAAACTTAGGCCCTAAAGCTTTAAAGTTCGGTTTGATTTCTTTTACTAGAATATCACTATCGTCATCTATCAATTTTACTTTTTTTACATTGATTTCAGCGGCGACTTGTGCTTTTATTTTTTCAATTTCTTCTTTTTCATCAGCATTATTAACCGCAATCATAAGTGTTTCTAAGGGCTGTCTTACTTTTATTTGCTCTTTTTTCCTAAGCGATAGTGCCAACGAGGTAATGTTGCGCGCTTTGTTAATCTGATTTTCTAGCGATAGGTCAACAAAAGATTCCTTTGCAGTGGGGAAGTCAGACAAATGAACGGATTCAAATTTTACAGCGATAGTATTTTGCGTCAGATTTTGATATAAATATTCCCCAAAAAATGGAGCTACCGGAGCCGTTAGTTTTGAAACGGTTAAAAGACATTCGAATAGGGTCTGATATGCAGCGATTTTATCTTTTTCATATTCTCCTTTCCAGAATCTTCTTCTGCAAAGTCTCACATACCAGTTGCTGAGTTTTTCCTGTACAAAATCTGAAATCGCACGGGTGGCTTTTGTAGGCTCGTAGTCTTGATAATAGGCATCGACCTTTGCAATCAAGCTGTTGAGCTCAGATAAAATCCAACGATCCAACTCGCTTCGTTCCTGGATAGAAATTGGTTTTTCTTCATTTTTAAATTCATCTATGTTCGCATACAGACTAAAGAATGAATAGGTATTGTAAAGCGTTCCAAAGAATTTTCTTTGTACCTCACCAATGCCTTCGAGATCAAATTTTAGATTATCCCAAGGGTTGGCATTAGAAATCATATACCAACGTGTGGCGTCAGGACCATATTTGTCAATAGTTTGAAAGGGATCAATCGCATTGCCCAAACGCTTTGACATTTTTTGACCGTTTTTGTCCAAAACCAATCCATTTGAAATGACATTTTTATAAGCAATGTTATCAAAAACTAAAGCTCCAATTGCATGAAGGGTATAAAACCAGCCTCTTGTTTGATCTACGCCTTCAGCGATGTAGTCTGCTGGAAAAGCAGTGCCATTGTCAATTTTATCTTTATTTTCAAACGGATAATGCCACTGGGCATAAGGCATAGCACCAGAGTCAAACCAAACATCTATTAGGTCTTTTTCCCTGTATAAGGGAGTTCCGTCTTCCGTTGATAGAACAATATCATCTACAATATGTTTATGGAGGTCAATTTTTTCATAATTCGTATCACTCATATCGTCGACTTCAAAACCTTGCAGCGGATTGGTTTTCATCAGTCCCTTTTGAACCGATTTCTCGATTTCATCGTATAATTCCTTAACTGATCCGATCAAGATTTGATGTTGACCATCTTGACTTCTCCAAATAGGAAGGGGAATCCCCCAAAAGCGAGAGCGTGAGAGGTTCCAATCATTGGCATTTGCCAACCAGTTCCCAAATCTTCCCTCTCCCGTAGCTTTTGGTTTCCAATTGATATCCTGATTAAGCACGGTTAAACGATCCCTAACCTCAGTGACTTTTATAAACCACGAGTCTAGTGGATAATATAAAATCGGTTTGTCCGTTCTCCAGCAGTTGGGATAGGAGTGAACGTATTTTTCAACTTTAAAGGCAGCGTTTTGGGCTTTTAGCTCAATTGCAATTTGTACATCAACCGATTTCTCCGGCGCTTTTCCACTTTCGTAGTATTCATTTTTCACATACTGACCTGCTAGCGCTCCCATTTCAGGCCTGAATTTTCCTTGTAGATCTACAAGCGGAACTTTGTTTTTATTTTCATCTAATATTAACAGCGGAGGCACTTCCGGAGTCGCTTCTTTGGCAACTTTTGCATCATCGGCACCAAAAGTAGGTGCGGTATGAACAATACCCGTTCCATCTTCGGTAGTTACAAAATCACCCAAAATTACACGATAGGCATTTTCAGGCTGATCAATTGGTTTGGGAGCTTCCTTCCATATTTTTTCATAACGAATACCCTCTAATCCTTTTCCCTTAATTTCATTTAAAATAAAATAAGGAATTTTCTTGCTTTCGTGATCATAAGCCTCAACTTCATCAAGTGTTTCAACAGGGAGATATTTTCCACTAAACTGTTTAGGTACAAGTTCTTTAGCCAAAACCAATCGAATGGGTTCAAAAGTATATTGGTTGAAGGTTTGGATGATAACATAATCAATTGCTGAACCAACAGTTAACGCCGTATTAGATGGTAGCGTCCACGGTGTAGTGGTCCATGCCAATAGGTACAAAGGGAGCTTTCCTTTTAATGCCTCTGGAAGGGTTTCATCAATGGCTTTAAACTGAGCTGTAACCGTGGTATCACTGACATCTTTGTAAGTCCCAGGTTGATTTAACTCATGGGAACTAAGACCTGTTCCTGCCTTGGGAGAGTATGGCTGAATGGTGTAACCTTTATACAACAATCCTTTGTCGTAGATTTGTTTTAACAACCACCATACACTTTCAATATACTTTGACTTATAGGTCACATATGGGTTTTCCATATCTACCCAGTAACCCATTTTTTCGGTTAATTTATTCCAAACATCGGTGTACTTCATCACTGCCTTTCGACAGGCATCGTTGTATTCCTCAACAGTGATGCTTTTACCAATAGCGTCTTTAGTAATTCCAAGTTCTTTTTCAACCCCCAATTCCACAGGTAAGCCATGCGTATCCCAGCCAGCTTTTCGCTTAACTTGATACCCCTTTTGTGTTTTATAACGACAAAAAATATCTTTAATGGTTCGTGCCATTACATGGTGAATACCAGGCATTCCGTTTGCTGAAGGGGGGCCTTCGTAGAAAACAAAGCTTGGACCATCTTTTCTTTGAGAGATACTTTTTTCAAAGATTTTATTTTCTTGCCAGTAGGCGAGTATATTTTCTGAGAGTCTTGGTAAATCTAGCCCTTTGTATTCTTTAAAAACCATGACAGGTTCAAATTGTTAAGTTGCGAAATTAAGGATTTTAGGCTAAAAAAATAGATTTTAAAACTTAACCTTTAGGCCCGTTTGAAAACTCCTTCCTTCTTCTGAAATCCCCGAGGCAAAGGTTCTGTAGTGAATATCAAAAATATTTTTTACCCCGAGGGTAAATGTGATATTTTCTTTGAACTTATATTGGGTTAAAAAAGAGAGGATATTCCATGAAGGCATACCGAAGTAGTGTTCTGAATTGTTGAATAAATTAGGATTTACCAGTGGTGTTTCGCTCAGTCCGTCTTCCCCACCCCAGCTGTAGTCTTCGGGCTTTTTAGAATCGCTGAATTTCCAGATTAGGTAATGATCCCAATTATTATGTTGATGACTTAAGGTGAATGTTCCGAAAAGAGGACTTATGGAGGGCATTGGGCCATAATCCTGATTTTTGTCTGCAGTAGTAAAAGTAATTCCTCCGTTGATTTTTGTCTGCTTTCCGAGGGATAGTTTTCCTTCCATCGAGACGCCATAGATAAATCGATTTCCAAGATTTTTGTTCGCTTGTGTAAAAACTTCTTCACCATTATAAATAATGGTTGCTTCATCTTCAGTTGTAGTGTCAGAAAAAATAATAAAATCAGACCTCACAATATGTCTCGAAACCAAAGTTGTAAATCCCCTCAAATCAAAATAGCTTTTTTGATCTTTGGTGACGTGCTTAACTCCAGATTCAAAAGTATAGGCGTATTCTGGTCTCAAAAAGGAATTAGGGACTAATAAAATTCCATTGCTTTCCCTGATTTTTCCAATATCATCAATATTTGGATTTCTAAAACCACTGGAAATTAAGCTGTTGATCTGCCAATTTTTATTTGGGCGATAGGTCATTGCTGCAGTATAAGTAAGTGCCTCTGAATGGACTAAAACCTCAGAAAGTAATTTATCTACCAAAGCAATATCTTTCCAATTGGCTTCTACCCAGGTGGACGTAAGTCGAAGGCCAGTATTTAAAGTCAGTTTTTTATTGAGTTCGTATATCCAGTTTAAGTAAATCGCAAAACTAGCGGCAACACTTCCATTATTGGGATAGCGAGAGGGGATTACCTGTCGGTTGGTATAGCCAACGATATTTTCCAAATCTAACACAAGGTCCAAGTTGTATGCTTCTGAATTGATTTTATTATTGGTCCATTCAAAGCCATAAGAATAACTATGCCCTCCAGTTAAATTGCCAAAAAAATCGGCGTTTAAACTAAAAACATCTACTGTTTCCAATTTGTGAGATCGACTGATTTCCCCAAATTTCCTGCTAATTCTAGACTCGTCTACTTTTTGATAAGCAAGCGTGAGCGTTCCCTTTTTAATCCAATTTTTTCCAATGAAAAACTTCAATTGAGGGGAAATGAAAAATCTTTTTTGAGGGCCGTAATACCATTCGCTAAACCTGAGTTCTCCGTTTTTCTCTTCAACTAATTTGTCATAGCGGTCGATATCTGAGGACTCTGAGTATTGAAGATTAATTTTTAACATTAGGTCCTTGGGGAGCCTAAAAATAAATTTCTGAAAAAAATCAAATTGGTCATAAGCCGTATTTTTTTGAATGTTAGGATCAGAGCTTTTTGTTGGAGATGCTCTATATTGATCTCTACTATTAAATGAATAATATGGGGTAAGTCCCCAATCATTAAAGCCGTGATTTCTATTTTTACCAATACGAATATCTCCAAAATTTGAGTAACTGAAACTGGTTAGGCTTCCCCACTTTTCGAAACTTAAAGCAGTATTAGCATTACTGACAATTGCCGAGTTTGCCGAGTTAAAAGAAGAAGAAAATGAGGAAATTACCTTGGTAGCACTATTCAATTCAGGGGATTTGGTGTAATAGTGTATCACACCTCCCAATGCGTCTGAACCATATCCCACTGAGGAAGACCCGAAAGTTACTTCAACTCTCTCAATATTGTGTGGGTTTATAGTAATAGCGTTTTGAAGATGTCCCGAACGATAAATAGCATTGTTCATCCTAACACCATCAACGACAATCAAAACACGGTTAGCTTCAAAACCTCTTAAAACAGGGCTACCCCCTCCACCTTGAGACTTCTGAATTCGAACATTAGGATTTATCTCAAGGATATCTGCTCCGGTGGTGGCTGGCTGTAATTCAATTTTCTCTTGATCAATCACCCCCACTTGTTCCGCGATTTTATCCCTAGTTGCCTGTGAACGCGCAACGGAGAGAACAACTTCTTCCAAAACTTCGTCTGCAGAGATCATCTTAACAATACGGCTATCTTTATTTAACTCCTGAATGGGTATTACTAAAGATTGATAACCCAGCAGGTTAAAATTGACAAGGCAATCGGATGGAAAGTTTTTTAAATCTACCTTTCCAAACGCATCTGATACCGTATTCATATTCGTATCTTGGTCAAATACCAAAACCCCTTCTAAAGTTTCACCGGTGATTTTATCCTCAATCCATATCTCTTGTGATTGGACACCATAAGAAACAAAGACTGAAATTAAAAAGGCTATAGAATAAAAATTAACGGAAAACCTCATGGAGTATAGCTACAGATTTTATTTTCCCAAACCTAGGTAAATGTAAATTAAAATAATTGATTAAAAACTCCAAAACTTTAATTCTAATAGAGTTTGATATATCTAACTGAGATAAAACATCAAAATCTGTACCTAATAATTTTTTAAATGCCATTGCTGTTTCCCCTCCGACGACATATTTTGAGTTTGACGCTTCACAAAAACAGCCACTCTCCAAATCAAAGTACTCTTTTTCCTGATCATTCAGGTTGGGATAAAACCCTAATTGCTGGCTTAATTCAATTAAAAACTTTAAATGAAAAATGGGGGAAAATTTTTCATTTTCCAGTCGTATAATTCCATTTTCAATGTGATTGTAAAGTGAAGAGTTTGGGTCACCTTCTTCAGAGATTACTTGAGTAAGAACCTCTGAAAGAAATAGTGCTACAGCATTTTTTTTTATATCTAGTGGGATTTCCTGGAAGTGAATTTTAACACTTGCCTCTTTTATAAAGTTAAGTCCTTGTTTACTCTCGTTTTTAATTTGAGTATTGAGCGTTATTAAACTTAAAGGTTGAAAAAAAGACTTTTTTAGACGCCCTTTTTTAGAGGATAAAATTCCCTTTAACAGGAATGATTTTAAACCTAACTCTTTACAATAACAACGAGCAATTAGGCTGGCGTCGCCATATTTTAGTGTACTGAGAACAATAGCATCTGTTTCAACCAGCATGAAAAAAATTAATTTTAAACTACGCCTTGAGCGAGCATGGCATCTGCCACTTTCACGAAACCGGCAATATTAGCTCCCTTGACATAATTGACATAGTTTTTTTCTCCACCAAAGTCAAGGCAGGATTGGTGAATATCTCCCATGATTGCCTTTAACTTATCATCCACTTGCTCCCGTGTCCAGTTGTAACGCAGTGAATTTTGTGCCATTTCTAACCCAGAAACTGCAACACCACCAGCATTAGAAGCCTTACCTGGGGCATAAAGTATTTTGTGGTCGGTAAACTTGTGAATTGCCTCAGGGGTAGCGGGCATGTTCGCTCCTTCTCCAACACATCTACAGCCATTTTTTATTAGTAAATCAGCATCCTTTTCTTGTAGTTCATTTTGAGTAGCACAAGGAAGTGCGATTTCACAGGCTACTTCCCACGGTTTTTTCCCAGGAATAAATGTTGCTTTTGGATACTTATCCAGATAAACACTTATTCTTTCCCTTCTTTTATTCTTTAGCATCATGATGTGAGCTAATTTTTCTTCGTCAATTCCATCTGTATCGTGTATATATCCCGACGAATCGGATAATGTTAAAACTTTTGCTCCCAATTGTATTGCCTTTTCGGCAGCGTATTGCGCTACATTTCCAGACCCAGATATGACTACCTTTTTATCCTTAAACCCTTCGCCTTGGTGTTCCATCATTTTTTGGGTGAAATAAACGACTCCATACCCTGTTGCTTCGGGTCTGATTAGCGAGCCTCCCCAACTAATTCCCTTACCAGTGAGTACGCCAGTAAACTCGTTTTTTAAACGTTTATATTGACCAAAAAGATAACCGATTTCCCTGCTCCCGACGCCTATATCTCCAGCTGGGATATCCCTGTTGGGTCCGATATGTCGAAACAGTTCTGTCATAAAACTCTGACAGAAACGCATTACTTCTGTATCTGTTTTTCCTTTTGGGTCAAAATCAGATCCACCTTTACCACCTCCCATTGGAAGAGTAGTGAGGCTGTTTTTGAAAATTTGTTCAAAAGCTAGAAACTTTAACACACTAAGATTTACACTTGGGTGAAAACGTAAACCCCCTTTGTAAGGGCCAATTGCGGAATTCATCTCAATGCGATAGCCTCGATTTACTTCTATCTCCTCTTTGTCATTAATCCAAGCCACACGAAAAGAAACTACACGCTCAGGCTCGACCATCCTCAAGAGAATATTTTGTCCATAATAAACATCATTTTTTACTATGTATGGAATAACTGTTTCAGCGACTTCAGTAACTGCCTGCATAAACTCAGGCTCGTTCTGATTTCTTCGGTTTACTTCTGCTAAAAATTGGGTGATTATTTTATCCATCGGATTGATTTTACTATTAAAGTTAGGCTTTTATTGGGAGAAAAACTCTCCATGTTAACCAAAAAGATAAGTAACTAGATCCTCAATTTTAGAGATTGGGATCACTTTAATCGTGTCATTTGGTTTTCCTATTTTAGAGAATTTTGAAATAATAATCGCTTCGTAACCTAGCTTGGCTGCCTCTTGAATTCGATGCTCAACTTTAGGAACTGGACGGATTTCTCCTGACAAGCCTATCTCTGCTGTAAAGCAATAATTTTCAGAAACTTCTATGTCGTGATGACTTGACAATATCGATACGATTACTGCTAAATCTATGGCGGGGTCGTCGATCGAGATACCGCCTGTGATATTGATAAAAACGTCTTTTGACCCCAATGCAAAACCAGCTCTTTTTTCTAATACCGCCAATAGCATATTCAGTCTTTTGGTATTATAACCCGTGCTGGTTCTCTGTGGCGTTCCATAAACAGCTGAGCTGACGAGTGCTTGAATTTCGACCATCAAAGGACGCACTCCCTCAATGGTTGCAGCAATGGCATGGCCACTTAATTTTTCATCCTTATCAGAAATCAATAGCTCACTAGGGTTATTCACCGCTCTAAGCCCCTGTGATTGCATTTCGTAAATCCCGATTTCTGAAGTAGCTCCAAATCGGTTTTTTTTAGTTCTTAAGATGCGGTAAATATGATTTCTATCTCCTTCAAAATGGAGCACTACATCCACCATATGTTCCAGAATTTTAGGCCCTGCGATTTGACCGTCTTTAGTGATGTGTCCTACTAAAAAAACAGGTACATGTGTTTTTTTTGCAAACCGAATAAACTCAGCGGTGCATTCCTTTATTTGCGAAACACTTCCTGGACTGGTATCAATATAATCAGTATGAAGCGTTTGAACAGAATCGATGATGACCAAGTCAGGAGTAAGGCTTTCTATTTGGGAAAAGATATTTTGGGTCTTTGTCTCACTTAGGATATAACACTGGTCTGAAGCATTAGTAATTCTCTCAGACCGAATTTTGATTTGCCTTTGACTCTCCTCTCCTGAAACATATAATACCTTGCAATTGACTAGCATTGCAATTTGAAGAAGAAGTGTTGATTTTCCTATTCCAGGTTCTCCACCAAGTAACATTAATGCTCCCGGTATGATCCCACCACCTAGCACTCTATTTAGCTCCTCATCACCACTATTTATTCGAGGTTCATGCTGGGTGTCAATTTGGTCAATCTTGAGAGGTTTTCCAGCCTGATTCGTTTTTTGGGAAGCGTTCCAATCTTTTTTAGTTGACTTTTCAATCACTTCTTCAGTCAAAGTATTCCAAGTTTTACAGGAATTACATTGTCCTTGCCATTTGGCATGTTGAGTACCACAACTCTGACAAAAAAAAGAAGTTTTGACTTTGCTCATAAGGTAGCCTAAAAGTACTATCGTTGGCGATTAATCAAAGGTAACGCAAAAAAAGCGATGGCGCCAAAAGCAACAACCATCAATGTCTGGCAACTCCACATGATCCAACCGAAAGCTAAACTGGACTCTTTACTTATGCCAAAAGCTATTAAAACCAATGATACCGCATAGGGGTAAATACCAATGCCTCCATTTGTTGCAGATATTGATAGACCACCTATCACGAATGCAGGGATTAATGCGTTCAACCCTAGGTTGGTGGTTTCTGGGATGGCGTATTTTATCACCCCAAACATTAATAAATACATTGCCCATATGAAAAACGTATGAAAAAGGAAATAACCTCTTTTTTTCATATTTTTAATTGAAATAACGCCCTCCCAGATTCCTGACAAAAAGACCTTAATTTTTACTGCTAAAGGACGTTTGGAGCGCATCAAAAACGTTAATGCCAGCGCAGCGATGATCATAAGGCCTAAAAGTTGGACTACTTTGGTCGGCTTAATGTCTAGAAAATCCATAATCAAGTCAAATTGTAGCGCCAATGTTATACAGATAAAAAATAACAGTAAAATAAGATCGACTACCCTTTCGGCAATTACGGTTCCAAATCCTTTTTGAAATGGGATATTATCATAACGGTCCATAACAGTAGCTCGTAAGAATTCTCCCGATCGCGGGATGCCAAGATTGGATAAATAGCCAATTAAAACCGCTAAAATTGAGTTGGCGAGTCTTGGTTTGTAACCTAATGGCGCTAAAAGAAACTTCCATCTGATGGCTCTTGAAATGTGGCTTAAGATCCCAAATATGCCTGAAATTATGACAAAACGATAATCTGCGTCTCGGATATATTTGATTACGTTTTCTCGATCTTCTAGGGTAGTATTCTTATAGCTGAGGTAAATGAAAAAAATCCCGATAGAAAGGGGGATCAAATTTTTTGAAAGCTGGATTACTTTCTTCAATTTACTAAATTAACCGATTGGTGTTTTCATCTGGAAAAATCATTGTTGGTTTGAATGATTTGGCCTCTTGTAATTCCATTTGTGCATAACTTATTATAATAACGATATCTCCTTTTTGAACTTTTCTAGCAGCAGGACCGTTTAGAGTTACCTCTCCACTTCCTTTTTCTCCTTCGATTACATAAGTTACCAATCGCTCACCATTGTTGACGTTAACCACCTGAACCTTTTCGCCGATTAAAAGGTCAGCTGCATCGATCAGGTCACGATCTATGGTAATACTTCCGATATAATTCAAATCGGCATTGGTGACTTTTACTCGGTGTATTTTTGATTTTATTATTTCTATCAGCACGGAACAAATGTAATGATTTAAGACATATTGATATTGTCAATTAATCTAATTTTTCCTAAACGAACAGCGATGAACCCTCGTCCTCTAGTAATTTTCTCATCGGGTTCAAACTCGACAAGTGTCGAGGGATCTGCAGCGGTAAAATATTCTAATTTTAGTTCCGAGTGCTTATGAAAGAAAGCATGGACTTCGTCTAAAATACTTTTGTAGATATAATCTTTTGCCAATTTTTTTGCAAGCTGAAGCCCTTGATAAATCTGCGGAGCGATTTTTCTTTCTTCAACTGTCAGTAATGCGTTTCTTGAACTCATTGCAAGCCCATCCGAAGTCCTTACAATAGGGCAACCGACAATCTCAGTCGATAAACCTAGTAGTTCGTTCAAGTGTGTAATGATCTGTAGCTGTTGATAATCTTTTTCCCCAAAATAGGCTCTTGTCGGTGAGAACGTTTTAAGAAAGTATTCGACCACAGTTGCTACCCCCTGGAAGTGACCCGCCCTGCTTTTTCCTTCCATAACGGTTTCCAAACTGTTGAGATCGTAGTGTTTTGACTCTAAATGTTCACCGTATATCTCTGATGCGTTTGGTGTATATGCCCATATATTTTCACCAAAATGAGAAATTTTCTCAAGATCCTTTTGAAGTTCACGGGGATAATTCATTAAGTCTTTATCATCATCAAATTGAGTCGGGTTGATAAAAATGGTAATCAGTACTTTATCATTTTCACTAATGGCTTTTTCAACCAAGGAGAGATGTCCATCATGAAGCGCTCCCATAGTGGGTACCATACCAAGTGAGTAGGATTTATCCAAAAATCGTTGGGGAAATTCATGGAAAGAATTAAACACTTCCATTTGGAAAAAAATTAACAGGCCTAAATATACATAATTCTTGTATTACGTATAATTTTCGTAATTTCGCAAAACTTTTAAGCTGAGGATTAATAAATATTTTATGAAAGACAAAAAAGTACTGAACATTTCATCCGAAGTGGTTCCTTACCTTCCCCAGACTAACCAGGCTGTTAATTCTTTCAAAATACCTAAAAATATAAATGATCATGGCGGCCAAACCCGAATCTTTATGCCTCGCTATGGCTTGATTAATGAAAGACGTCATCAACTCCATGAAGTAATTCGCTTATCTGGAATGAATTTGGTCATTAATGACGTGGATATGCCTTTGATTATTAAGGTAGCTTCAATTCCAAAAGAGCGCATGCAGGTCTATTTTATTGACAATGAAGAATACTTCAAAAGACGCGCTATTCTAAGAGACGAAAACCAACAGTTGTTTGCTGATAATGATGAAAGAATGATTTTCTTCACCAAAGGGGTTATAGAAACAGTAAAAAAATTAAACTGGTCTCCGGACATTATCCATTTACATGGGTGGTTTACTTGTCTTTTCCCCTTGTATCTAAAAACTTACTACAAGGACGAACCTATTTTTGCAAATAGTAAAATCGTCACCTCTATATATGCTAAAGACTTTGACGGGGTGCTCTCTGATAATTTCTATGACAAAGTTGCTTTTGACAATGTCCCAACCGACCTTATCAGTCCCTTAAAAAAGGCAAGTTTTGAAAATTTAATTCAGCTGAGTTTAAATTTTTCAGACGGTTATGTTTTAGCTGACAGCGAAACGCCTAAATCGATACACGATCATTTATCAGATGATCGAATCCCTGGCTTAAGCTTTGAACAGTCACAAAAAGAAGACGCTTTTGTTAGCTATTATTCCAACAACATTATTTGATGAACAATGAAATTTAGCAGGCTAATAATTCACCATTTGGCTGTTTTTGCGATTCTTCTTTTTTCCTGTGATAAAGACTTTCATTCTGTAGGATCTCAGTTACGTATTGATTCCCAACTGACCACTAGTACTTATGTTGCCCCTGTATATACCTATCAAAAAAAACTTAACTACTTTCAGACCGATGGCTTGCCACTGGGTCAGTTAGGTAGCATTCAATCGCCTAGCTTTGGTGTTTCAGAGGCAAGTATCACTTCACAGTTGAGGTATGGCGGTGCTGCCGCTGTTTTTGGCGCCTATACCCAAGAGAGAGAAGATGAGGGGGATGAAGATAATCCAGCAGTCATTCAGGAAAATGAGCGGGTAACAGCTGTTTTTTTGGACATTCCTTTTTTTAATAATCGAAATGATACAGACCAAGATGGTGTAATTGATTCATTGGATGCAGATCCTGAAGATAGCGAAACCGATACGGACGGGGATGGAATAACTGATATTGAAGAGCGCCGTTCCAATCTAAATCCTTTAAGCGACGACAGTGACAATGATGGTATTTTAGACTCAGTTGATCTGGATAGTAGCAGCTATGAGTACGAAAATAGAGTTTATGAGATAGATTCTATTTTTGGAAATAGAGCAGCTACTTTTAATTTAAAGGTGTACGAGCTTACATATTTTCTCGATGTGTTAGACCCCTATTCAAATTTTGAGAAAAATAAACAATACTTTTCCAACACTGATTTATATGAGGCAGGGTTTTTTGGAGCCACATTGTGCGATACGCCCTATAGTTTAAATTTTGAAGAACTTAGGTTCAACTATGAGGAGGATGATCCAGATACTGAGGATATCGATGAACGAGAAAAAGTTCAAACGCGCCTTTCTCCTAGAATTAGAGTGCCTTTAGATATTGATTTTTTTCAACAAAAGATTTTAGATAAAGAAGGTTCTGATGACATGTCTAGTCTCGAAAACTTTATTAGGTTTTTTAGAGGAATTATTATCAAATCGGATAATTTTTCTGATGATCTATACATGCTGTTAGACATCAATAATGCAAACATTAAAATAGAATACGAATACGATTCTTTAAATATCAATGACACAGTTGATGATACTTCGGATGATCAAGTTGAGGTAAAGTCGAAAACCTTTACGCTAAGCTTTAGCGGTGTTCGGTTCAATACACTTTCAAATCAAAATACGAACAGTGAAATTGATAGTGAAATTCAGTCAGGACAAAATGATATTCCTTCAAAAAAATCTTATTTAAATGGCAACGGCTACTTTTCCACGATCAAATTATTTGACGAAGACAATAATGGGGGTCAATTGCTAAATAAGCTTCGAGAAAATCAATGGTTGGTTAGTGAGGCAAACCTATATATGTATCTAGACCAAGACCATTACACTGCGTCAGAAAATGAGAATTTAGTTGATAGATTATACTTGTTCAACTACACAAACGGCGAACCTTTGGTTGACTTTATTCAAGATTACACTGAAGACAATAATATTAGAAATAGGAGTAAGTATATTTTCGGTGGCTTTTTAGAATATGACGATCTTAACCAACCTTATCGATATAAGTTTAGGATCACCAGTCATGTTAACAGACTGATAAGAAAAGACTCTACCAACTTTACAATGGCGCTAGTCCCTGCTAACGGGATAAATTCGATTATAAATAAAAGCGCTGAGACATCAGACCAGGAGGTGATTAAATATCCTTCTACTTCAATTCTAAACCCTAAGGGTGTGGTGCTTCTTGGGTCTGACGCTGACCAAGAGCGTTATCCAGACAAGCAAATCGAGCTTGAGATTTATTACACAGAATATTAGTGACCTCCATTAAATATATCCCAAATAACCCTACAGGATATGTGTTTCTTATTCTAAATAAACATCAATCATAAGTAAATATTATCACAACATTTATATTGATAATATATTCTTATTAATACAAAAAATAATCACTTATAAAGAGTAGGTGCGCTTTGTTTTATTTAATAATAATAGATAAAAGTTATTACCTTAAGAAATGTAATAGATTTTGTCTAATATATAAAAACAATATACTAGTAAACATCACTGGGATCGCCACAATCCAGTTTTGAGAAATCCCCACAAACGTTAGTAAAATCAACCACCAAAGTCCAAATAGAATAAGACCTGCTGTCATTTTAATAGAACTGTAAAACACTACATCCTCGAATAAGGACAGGATTTTTTTCATAAAATACAAAGGCGGAAGATTGGGAATAGAAATAAGTGCAACCAGGAATTTTATCTTTGATTCACTCTTATAATCTTTTTTTGGGCTCAGATTCATCTTTGCTATACCTTGCTTTATAACTTTAAAATCCATAGCTGTATTCCTCCGATGGATTAGTTTTTTTCGCTTCAGATAATTATCGTCATTTTCGGGCAACCAAATGCAATTTTTCATACCTACACGCAATGCCTCCCTTATTTTGTTTATCGCCTCAGGTTTAGTTATCGATTCACTTAAAAATTCTTTTATAAGAATAGGCTTTCCAAAAACCAAGTTCAGGTCACATAATGGTTTTGAAAGGTGACCATAGTTTATTCCTACAGGAAGAATGTATATTGGAGACTCACTTTCTATTTGCGCTTCATAAACTAGCCTACTACTTCCTTTGGATAATTGTTGAAGGAAATACTCGTTGTGGTGAGCAGCTTCTGAAAACATCATAATTGATTGCTTTGAGGAAAGAAGACACCTACATTTACTAAAAATCTCATCATTTTTTTTGAGGTTCGAATAACCATTGCGGATTCGATAAACGGGAAGCATTTTTAGTGCGTCCATAAACCACTGGAATGGCCCACCAAAAACATCACTTCTGGTAAGGGAAGTTACAGGTTGGGGGATAGCTGAACCAACCAATAGCGGATCGAGAAATGCACCTTGGTGATTGGGAGAAAATAATACCCCGCCGTCTGTTGGAATGTTTTCAAGTCCAATTATTTTTATTTTTCTAAAGTAACATTTAGATGCAAACAGGACAGTATACTTGATAAAGTAGTAAAAGACGTTTTTCATGGTATTACGCTAGAAAGCATTAAAATTTATTTTGAATACATCACCAATATTTCTTAAACGATTGAAAATACTCTCCTTAAAATTTCTCTCAATAATATTTGAACTATTTTTTATTTTGGTTTTGCAAGAATAGTTAGCCAAGGGATTATATTAGGATTACTAAATTATTGGAATTTTTAGTTTTTTAAACCCAAATAAATAATATTTAATAAATTTAGATAATCCAATAAAGCATTCCCTGTGCTTCATAGTGCTTTTTGAGGTAATAAATAACCATTTTAATTTTGATTTACATTAAGCTGTTATTTACTTTCCAGTAGATGATAATTTTAATCAAGATAAAAAAACCAAACATCTATGAGTGCATCCGAACTTTTCGACTTTAAATTTTACGAATGGGAGCAAAAATTTCGTGACCGCCCACTTTTAAGGCAACCATTTGGTGATCATTGGGAGGTTTATACTTGGGGTGAAGTAGGACAAATCGCCAGAAAGTTGGCCACAGGTTTAAAATCACTTGGCTTAAGGGAAAACGCCCATATTGGATTGATCTCCAAAAACTGCCGTGAATGGATTATTGCAGATATCGCTATTATGATGGCGGGATATGTTTCGGTTCCCTTTTTTCCATCTCTCAAAGGAGAAGAATTAAATTTTCTTTTGGATTTTGGCGACGTGGACCTACTTTTTGTAGGCAAGATCGAAACTTGGGTAGATATTAAAAGCCATATCCCCGATGAGCTACCGATGATTACATTCCCAAACTATGCAGGTTGCTCTGTCGTTGATCGAGGAGAAGAATGGTTTGGCTTCATCGATCAATTTAAGCCAATGCAAAACCCCCACATCCCAAAACGTTCCGATCTGTGGACGATCATTTTTACCTCAGGAACAACTGGAAATCCAAAAGGGGTAAAACTCTCCTATTTGGCTTTAGATGAGACCAAAAATATCACCGAAAATGTCAACCCCCTTAAAGTCGATTTTTCAGGCGAAAATGACTTTATTTCCTACCTACCATTAAATCATATTGTTGAACGCGTAGTCGTTGAGCACATATGTCTTCGTTATGGCGGATCGCTATCATTTGTTGAATCTATTGACAGTTTTGCTAAAAATCTAAAAGATATTCAGCCCCATATTTTCTTTGCTGCCCCAAGAATTTGGACCAAATTTCAACTGGGGATTCTTGGAAAAGTTGCTCAAAACAAATTAGATATTCTACTTAAAATCCCCATTATCTCTGGGTTAATAAAAAATAAACTTAAAAAAGGGCTTGGGCTAAATCGTACAAGATCAACCGTCTCTGGTTCTGCCCCGCTTTCAATCACAACCATCGAGTGGTTTAGAAAAATTGGAATCTACATAACCAATGGTTACGGAATGACAGAAAATTCTGCAATCTGTTCTCAAGTTGATGGTCGAGATTTTGAGAAACTGGATTCAGTTGGTAAAGCACAGTATGGTGCTGAAATCAAAATTGATGCCTCCAATGAAGAGGTATTAATGCGAGGGCCTTATTTGATGGATGGGTATTATAAAAATGATAAACTAACGGCTGAAACACTGGTAGACGGATGGCTTCGTACGGGAGACAAGGGGCGCCTTGACGATGATGACTACCTGTACATTACAGGGAGGGTAGCGGATAGCTTTAAGACCTCTAAGGGAAAATTTATTGAGCCACTAATTTTGGAAAACTATTTTGCAGACATCCAGGAATTGGAGGAAATTTGTATCACTGGCTTGGGGCTTCCCCAACCTATTGGATTGATTCAGCTTTCCGAAATTGGTAAATCAATTCTAAAGGATGAATTATCGGAAATTTTAGATGCCAAGTTAGCAGATATTAACGCTGATTTAGAAAATTACAAGAAAATATCTACGCTTATTATAGTCAAAGACGAGTGGACAGAACAAAATAAAATTTTAGGACCAACTCTAAAAATCAAACGAGGAAATGTCGAAGAAATGTACTCTTCAAAATATAATTCATGGGAATCAAATAATTCAAAAATTGTTTGGGAATAGTTGAATTTGTCAAAATCATGTATATTGTGATACTAATTGTATTATTTTCGCAAATCTTTGCTAATAATGCATTTTTAACAAAAACTAATAAATTAAACATGGAAAAACTATCTGTATTTAGATTCATTTTAATAATGAGTTTGGTATTTAACGTTAATTTTTTGCTTGCTCAAAACTCAATCAGTGGAACGATTGTTGATGCTGAAGAAGGGGTGGCTATTTACGGCGCAAGTGTGTTCATTTTGGGAACTACCAATGGAAGTGCAACTGATTTTGATGGAAACTTTACTATCACAACATATAGAGATCTACCAATTAAAATTGAAGTCAGTTCTCTAGGGTACACCTCTCAGATTATTGATGTAACCTCTGCTGATCAGAATTTATCTATTCAATTAGAACTAGGGAGCGATTTTTTGGATGAAGTAATTATATCAGCTTCAAGAAGACCAGAGAAAATTGTTGATGCTCCTGCATCCGTATCTGTTATTAGCGCTAGGAAAATTGCCAACTCCTCTGAAGCAATAGATCCAATTAGGCACTTAATGAATGTTCCTGGAGTTACAGTGGCAAATTATACTGCTAATTCAATGAACATTGAAATGAGATCTGGCAATGGACTTTTAGGAACAGCTGTTTTACCTCTGCTTGATTATAGAATTATTTCTACTCCTGCTGCAAGATCAAATTTTAGCTATCAGTATGGATTAACGAATTTAGATCTCGAAAGGATTGAAGTTATAAGGGGTACTAATTCAGCTCTTTATGGTCCAGGTGTAGAGGGAGGAGTTGTCCATTTTATAACAAAAAAGGCAATTGACCATCCTGGTACATCTGCAGAGCTCTATACAGGAGAACTACGCTCTAGAGGTTTGGCTGTCAGACATGCCTATGCCAATGAAAGTAAAACATTCGGTTATAAGATAAATGTTAAATACAATGAAGGAGCTGATTTTGGCTTAGATCCAGTTGAGGATGCCGAAAGGATTAGTTCTTTTTACACAAAAATTTATCAACCAATAATTAAAAATAAAGTTGTAGATGCTACTCAATCAGGTTCACCATTAATTGGGATGGATTATTTAGATCCAGACCGAGATGGAAACCCTTTGGCAAGCGAATACCAGAATTTAGCAATGAACGCTCACTTTGAGTTTAGACCTAACGAAAACACAACTGCAACGCTTTCTGGAGGATATTCTGATGCCGGTGGACTTGCTATTCAAGATCAAGGATATTTTTACAACCAAGGAATTGATTATTGGGCCCATGCTAGAGTAACATCAGGAAATTTGTTTGCTCAGGTTTCTTACAATACTAATGACGGAGGAAGCCCACAGGATCCAACCTTTTTATATGAGACAGGAAATAGAGTTGTAGGAAAGAGGGAGTTTTTTGTAGCAAACGCTCAATATGATCTAGATGTACCCTCTTTTTTAGATTCTAAATTTAATTTTGGTATTGATTACCAAGATACTGCAT
>CAJWGK010000014.1 GCA_913030895.1 uncultured Flavobacteriaceae bacterium
TTTTTTATTTACTAAATAAATCGTGAAAACTAATCCAATGATAAGTGGGACATGTGTATGGTGTTAGTGAAAACCTGATCGTAAATTAAAACCTGTAACATTAGTCATTATAGATAAGCTTGAAAAAAACTATCATAGAAAAATTGAGCGGTTTAAAATCATTCGCATACATCCCAAGTTAGTGATCGAAAATACCCTAATAATACTGCTAAGCAACATCGTTTAATTGAGATACTACTTTCAAATTAAGACGAATTGAAAGATTATTCGTAAAAGCATCCTGGAGCAGCTAAAAAGAATTTAAACAGTGTATGAACCTGCTGACCTAAGATTTTAGGAGTAGTGAACTTAAGGCAATTCAATTAAACCTAACTATTTATAAATTGATATTCCAACCTTGGTTTAAATTAAGCAGTGAAAACAAAAAAAACTTTTCGCTCTGGCTGTTTTGCTTTTTAGTAGTTTGTTTTTTATGAGGCTAAAAAAAAATTCTACTACAAAGGATCTAATTTCAACAGTGGATTAAGTATTCATCTTTCTGCAGTCAATTTGTTTAACAATAAATTCAGAGCGCTACCTGGAACGCCACAAATCGGAAGAACTTTTACCACACGTTTATTGTATGATTTTTGATTTCTGGATACTCAAAATTAGTGTAAGTCAAAACCAAAACGGCAGGAAATTTGTAACTTTGTAATTCCTTTAAAAAAGGAAGTTCATTGAAAATATGGGGTCGACTGGTTTTGACAGCAGGTTCCCATGACGGAGTAAGCAGGTCGAGCGCTGAGACACAGCTCGTAAATCATATGTTTCACACTTTAAATGGCGAGAATAACTACGCTCTAGCTGCATAATTGACTGAATTACAGTAAGTCATTGCCTAGTCCCGACCAGGTCGGGAAGCCGGATGTCTCTCGATAGCCCTTGTTGACGGCGATCGATATTGAGGCACCATAAATGTCAACATCGAAATGCTATAGCATCGCTAGCGTTTTTCAATAAAGATGATAAGGGTATCTAGGGCGGTTTTCGGTCACTGATACCTCGAAAAACAAACGAGAACTAAACCTGTAGAAAGCTCGGTTGTGACTTGTTTGGACGCGGGTTCGATTCCCGCCGACTCCACTAATTATCTCTTTAATTTTTTAGAGGTTTTTGTTTTTTTTAGGCAAAGAAAAGCGGAAAGCTAACTTGATGCTAAAAAAAGCAGCATTTTATAATATGAAAAAATCCCATCTAATACTGCTAATCCTTGTAGCAACTTGTTTAATGTTTTTGACAGCATCTGGCGATTTTTTAAAGCATTCAAGCAATCAAATCGAAGACCCCAATACAATCATCATAGATTCGATTGAACGTGAGTATTTTATTCATCTTCCCGAAAACCTACCCACTAATGCTCCATTGGTCTTGGTTTTTCACGGGTATTCTGGAAATGCTCTAAGCACCATGCAAACAATGAGTTTTAATCAAATCGCTGATCGTCAGGGGTTTGCAGTGTGTTATCCACAAGGACTAGTCGATAATGAAGGCAATGGATTTTGGCAGGTCGGATATGATTTTCATAAAAACTTTGAAATTGACGATGTCAAATTTACCATCAAGCTGGTCGAAAGGCTCCAAAAAATGTACGCACTGAGCAAAACCAATATTTTTATAACTGGCTTTTCAAATGGTGGTGATTTTTGTAATCTATTGACCTGTAAAACAGATGGGATTTTTAAAGCAACTGCCCCTATAATAAGCTGTTTTATGAAAACGTTTTACGACAGTTGCCAGGTGGCAAAACCCATACCTACATTTATGCTTAACGGCACTGATGATCCTATTACATTTTGGGGTGGAGACCTCGAAAACAAGCAGGGCTACGGTGCCTATCTTCCAACTCAGAAAATGGTGGATTTTAGATTAAAACAAATTCAATATGACGCTGTTATAAGAGATACCGTTAGAAGTGCTGATCCAAATGAAAAAACATTGGTTTCAATTGATAAATACAGCAACGCACAGTCCAAAAATCAAATCTGGATGTACTCCTATGAAAATGGCGGACATGGACATCCAGACTATCTTGACTTAGAGGAAGAAATTTGGCGTTTTTTTGATCTCTATATTAATTAGAGCTATTTTTTTGTTTTCAAAAAGTAGCTATTCTAGTTACAGATGGAATAAGGAAAGTCTCAATATCACTTTTTTTAGTAATTTGTAAGCTAAATCTACTTTTAAATGAAATATCGTTTCTTATTCAAATCCAATGTACTTTTTCATTCAACCTCCTATTTCATGTTGCGGTTGGCAACTGGTTCGATGATGTGTTACCTGCACGGTTGGTCAAAACTAACGGGAGACCCTGACCGTTGGTATCGATTGGGAACCTCGCTTACACAGTGGATTGGTATTGATGCCCTGGCTACCCCCCTTGGATTTATGGCAGCTTTTGCTGAATCGATTGCGGCGCTATTTTTAGCGGTAGGTTTTATGACCCGCCCCATGGCTTTTCTAATGTTTTTTACCATGTTAGTTGCTAGCACTAAAAAAATTACTCAAGCTGGAATCGGTGGAGCTGAACTCGCTTTACTCTATTTGTTTTTGAGCCTCTTTATTTTTTTTAATGGGGGTGGAAAATACAGCTTAGATCATTTATTTTTTAAAAAAAAATAGTTCATTAGCAGGGTCAGGAACTCTGAAAATTGCATTGGACATAATTTGGGAGAGTTAGTTGTTAAAATGTTCTCGGATGAGCTAAATAAATCACCGGAGTCCTAAAATAAAAAATTAGAAATCTCGATTTTTTCCACTCAGAAATGCATTTGCTGCAGCTTCTTTAAATTCAGCTTTTTGACTGTCCCAATGCAAAGTTTTATTGGGGAATCTTCCAGCAATAACCCCCAGAAGAATCGTTTCAGTCAATCTTGCTGCATATGAAAATGGCGCAGAAACCTTGTCAGTTCCGAGGCAGGTATCAACAAACTGGTGATAGTGCTTGGGGGCATCTCTTTCATAATCATTAACCGTGAGGCCCAACTTACCTTTAGGGTCGTATTTTTTGATATCTATATCACTGTATTTACCATTAACAATCAAACGTGGTGGTTCCATAAAGTGTGGTAATAACAATCTCCCTTTTTCACCGATAAACATCGCGCCTTGTAACGGTAATTTATCCTGATTTGGTAATCTCAACTCTTTATGAGACAGAGGCGCCCCTTTACCATCATACCATATCCATTCTAATTGATCAGTAGTGTATGGGGTTCCTGGAAAAGTGTAGGTAACTATATTGTTTTCGGGGTAGCCAAATCCATTCGGTTTTCGGCATTTATTTTTAACGGTTTTGGGAACATCCAGCGCCAAAGCATTGTAAGGGGTATCAAAAATATGAACGCCCATGTCTCCCAATGTGCCACAACCAAAATCAACAAGTTTTCTCCAATTTCCAGGGTGGTAAATTTTCTCTTTGAAAGGACGTTCTTCAGCTGTTCCTAACCACAAATTCCAATCTAAATTTGATGGAATAGCATCAGTTCCTTTGGGGTATGGGCCATCATACCCCCAGTTTTTAGGAGACCAGGCTCTTACCCGACTCACCTTCCCAATAATACCTGACTGAATCAATAAGGTTGCTAATTTATAATCGTAAAAGGAATGGACTTGAATACCCATTTGGGTGATCAAATTTTTCTCTTCGGCCATCTTTCTCATAGCCCTCACCTCAGTCACATGGTGTGCCAAGGGTTTTTGACAATAGACCGCTTTATTTTTTTCCATAGCCATCAATGCAGCAGGCGCGTGCGTGTGATCAGGGGTAGAAACGATTACCGCATCGATTTGATCTGATAACTCGTTTAACATCACACGGTAATCTTTGAAGGTTTTGGCATTAGGAAATTCTCCACCCACCTTATCCAGCGCAATAGCATCTACATCACACAGACCAACAACCTGAACACTTTTATGGGAAATTAAAGCTTTAAGATCCTGATAACCCATACCTCCTATTCCTATATGCGCAGTCCTCAATTTTTTTTGCGCACTTCCTTGGGACATTAACGATTGAGGTAAAAAAACAGAAGAAGCAGCAATCGCTGAAGTTTTTAAAAAATCTCTTTTTTTCATTTTGGGGATATTTATAATTTTTTGATTTTAACGTTTTTAAACCACAGGTTGCTTCCATGATCCTGAAAGCCTATGAATCCTGTTTTGTATTTTGCATAATCAGGGGCATTGGTCCACTTCCCTGAATCCCTTCTTTTATACCAGTCCTCTGACCAAGGGGTAAAGTTTAAAACCATTCTCCCGTTTAGCCAATGTTCCACACGCTCGGGTGTAAAGACAATCCTACTGCTGTTCCATTCTCCAACAGGGTTTAATTTTTTTTGTAAAGTATCTGGTGTATGCATGGCATAATCTGCAGCTGTTTTTTGCCATTCATTTAGCTTATAATTATGGACCTCCTCATAATTTTCGTCGTCGAGTAGTTGGTATTCAGGTGCTACCACAGGGGGGCCATCATAGCCTTCTTTGAGGTGATAAAAAATTCCACTGTTGCCACCTCTCGGAATTTTCCATTCTACATAAAGTTCAAAATTATCAAATTCCGTTGCACCATAAATGATATCTCTGCTGCCTTTATAATCATAATCTTTCTCAATGATTTGATCAGTAGTAAAAGTCAATACACTATCAACGATCTTCCAGCCAGGGGGCATTTGATCACCATTATAAGCACGCCAACCTTTGAGCGATGTTCCATCAAAAAGATTGATCCATTCACTACTGTTTTTTTTGGGTTGTTCTCCACAAGATAGCAATGAGCAAAGTGTTAGAATCAAAAGTATTTTTTTCATATAAATTTGGGTTAGTTAATAATTTCAAGTGGTGAGGTCGATTTCCAATTGCCTCGGGTAAAATCTGGAAATTGTTGTGGAGCACCATCTTGATCGACAGAGCGACCACTCAATTCAGTTACAGCACTCCAAAAGGCTCCCTCATAGACATTTTGATCAAGTGGCAATCCTTTTTGTAAACATTCAATGATACGATATCTCATGATACCGTCCATACCTCCGTGACCACTTCCTTTAGATTGTTGATTCAGTCTCTTATATAGAGGGTGATCGTATTTTTCATACACTTTTTCAAGTTGTTCGCCTTCCACCCAATGGTGGTGATCTTTAGTTATTCCTTCAACACCCCCTTCAAGGGCAACACGCGGGGGAAAACCTGCCAAAGCACCTTTTGTACCCTGAATTAAATTCAATCTTGAATAAGGTCTGGGGCTAGTTTCATCCCATTGAACAAGAATTGTTCTTCCCATTTCGGTCTTAACTATAGAGGTATTGAGGTCGCCATTTTGAAAATCGAGTTGATTCCACTTATGATCTTCTGGATAATTTTTATTGGCATATGATGCCCTCCCTAGGGCAGGGGTAGAATAGGAAACGAGGCTTTTAAAATTATCATCTTTTCTTGCCAAACTCATGTATTGCGCAACAGGTCCAAGACCGTGGGTTGGATAAAGGTTCCCTTTTCCAGAGGCATATTGGGGGGTTCGCCAAGAGCCAGTCCCGCGCTCAACTTCATTCATCTGCCACCTCAATTCATGGATGTAGGCAGCCTCGCCATGGAGAAGTTCTCCAATGACTCCTTTTCGACACATATTGAGATACATCAACTCTGTCCTCCCGTAATTGACGTTTTCCATCATCATACAGTGCCTCTGAGTTTTTTCGGAAGTATCTACGATGGCCCAAAGGTCTTTTATGTTAGTCGCAAGGGGAACTTCTACAAAAGCGTGGGCTCCTTTTCTCATACTTTCAATTGCCATTGGAGCATGATTTTTCCAATTGGTGGAAATGAATACCGCATCGGGTTTTACCTCCTCCAACATGGTTTTCCATTTGTTTTCATCGCCCCAGTAAGTAGCGATATTCGTATGTTGGTTCTGATTATCAACCTGCTTGATCATGTTGATTTTATCTTTGACCTTATCTTCATACAAGTCACTTATCGCCACTACTTCAGTTCCTGGGAGATCCGCTATATACTTTAAATGTCCGCTCCCCCGATGTCCAACTCCAATGAAGGCAATCCGAACGTTATCCAATTTTGGAGCAGCAAAATCGCCCATATACATACCACCCGAACTGGGCAGTAAACTATTGGAGTCATCACAAGTCGAAATTATCGGAGCAGCTGCAATAGCAGCTGCAGATAATGAGGTTTTTTTTAAAAAATTCCTTCTGTCTAGCTTCTTCATATTCGGTTGAATTCACAACAAAGTACAAATTCAATGATTTAAAAAAAATTTTTAATGACATTAATACACTACACTATCTGTATCCAGTTTTTCAAGTTCATAGTATTGTAGAAGAAAAACACTTTTCAAACTATCAGGGATTTTTAGGTTGCTATTAAATTGTTTTTTGAGATTGAATAAATTAACTTTTTTAATTGTAGGAAAATTGTACATCTTAGTCAAGTTATGGATTTCGAAATCAGTATTTACCAAGTTGATCTCTTTCAGGTTTTTTAATTGTGACAAAAGTTCAATCTGGCTACCGTTTATTTTGGTATTATCCAATTTTAAAACAGTGAGGTTAGGTAGTTTTTGAATGACTCTAAAGACAGAATCTGTAACCTTTGTTTTTCCAAGATCAAGAGAAACAATATGCTCTTTTATGGGAAGTAAACTTTGCGCTGAAAGGTCGTTAAAATCGTGATAGTTAATACATGAAATTTTAAGTAAAGGAGAAGTTTTATAAATTGGTGAGATAAAAAAACCTTTTTTCTTTAACGCTTTTAAAACCTCGTTTTCAGCGGGTGCAATACTAATATCAGGGTAAATCCCCGTTGGGTTCTTTTCAAAAAATGAAGCAAATAATTCTTCCTCGATTTTCAACGCTTCAATCGAAGCTTCTTTTGGTGCCCCATGAGCTATCCAGCGGCTTAGTAATACATTTTCGGATTTAGTTAGCTGAACTTTAGCTTTAGGAGGCATATGTTTTTCGTCCTCCAAAGGCAAATGGATTCTTTTAAGAAGTAAACTCTGTTCAGGATCGGCTTTAGAAAACAAACTTCCCCCTTCTCCTCCATTCATAATTGATGGATAGTCAATCAATACCAATTCGCCTTTCTTTTTTTTAGGACTGTGACAACTGATACATTTTGCATTAAAAACAGGTTGAACTATCGCTTGGTATAAAGACTGGCTCCGATAAGTTACTCGATCTAACTCAATTTTTTTTATGGGGTAATCAACGCCCAATATGGCTTTAAAATTATCGGGAAGTGGCGCAGTTAAATGATCTTTTCCGTGGGTTAGGTTTCCTCCTAGATGACCAGTAATAATTAGTGATAGGATTAAAAAGTAAACTAATATTTTCCGAGATTTAAATCCAACGAAAAAAATTCTTTTAAGGTTTAAATAAATCGTAACAGCTATAATTAGGACAATAATCCCAAAAATTAAATGATTTTGAATATCCTCCCACGCATAACCCTCTTGATTATATTGAACAAACCCTGTTATTAAAGCCAATAAAGTTGAAATTGCTCCCCAAAAAAAAGAGAAACGCATGATAGGGAGGTATTTGTCTTCGTTTCCCGAGTAAAAAATCATCAAGGCGCCCAAAAACAAAAATCCTATTGGAAGGTGAACTACCAGAGGGTGGAACCTACCGACAATATCAATGATGAAGTCCATTTATTGATGATATACTTTTAATTAAACTAGGCTAATATTTCATTGATCAATTGCCCCTCTACATCGGTTAATCTAAATGGCCTTCCCTGAAAATTATAGGTAAATTCCTCATGATTAAAGCCAAGAAGGTGCAAAATAGTTGCCTGGATATCATAAACAGAAACGCGACCTTCCACCCCAGAATAGCCTATCTCATCTGTAGCCCCGTGAACAGCTCCTTTTTTGATTCCACCCCCTGCAAGCCACATTGTGAATGCATCACCGTGATGATCTCTTCCTTTGTATTTGTGAGTTCTTCCTTCCCTGGTTTCCTGCATCGGGGTTCGACCAAATTCTCCCCCCCAGACAATTAATGTTTCGTCTAATAATCCTCTTTGCTTTAGGTCAAGGAGTAACGCAGTTATCGGTCTATCAATCTCTCTACATTTATTTTTTAATCCTAAATCAACTGCAGTGCTGTGATTTGTCCCGTGACTGTCCCATCCCCAATCATAGAGCTGAACAAAACGAACACCCTCTTCTACCATTTTTCTTGCCAATAAGCAGTTGTTAGCAAAGGATTCCTTACCGGGTTCAACCCCATACATTTCTTTTATAGCCTCAGGTTCATTATTGATATTCATAACCTCAGGCACAGCAGTTTGCATTCTGTAAGCCATTTCATATTGGTTGATGCGTGTGAGGACTTCTGGGTCTTTAAATTCTAAAAACTCTTTATAGTTAATAGCATTGATAGATTCCAAAACTTTCTTCTTGAGATGTCTCGGCACACCATCTGGATCTTTGAGGTATAAAACGGGATCTCCTTTAGAACGACATTGAACACCCTGGTATATCGAAGGCAGGAAACCACTGCCCCAAACACTTTTTCCCGCATCTGGTGTTCCGCCAGATGTCAATACCACAAAGCCAGGAAGATTTTGATTTTCAGAGCCTAGCCCATAAGTAACCCAAGAGCCAATGCTGGGTCGACCAAATCGAGAACTACCGGTTTGCATTAGTAATTGAGCAGGACCGTGATTAAATTGGTCGGTATGAACTGCTTTTAAGAAGGCAACTTCATCAATCACTTTTTTAAAGTGAGGAAGGTAATCTGAAATCCAGTTTCCAGACTCTCCTGCCCTAGCAAATTTAGCTTGAGGGCCAAGCATATTGGGTACGCCTCTTATAAAAGCAAATTTCTTTCCATCCAACAGAGAACTTGGACAGGGTTGATTATGAAGTTTTGCTAACTCTGGCTTGTAATCAAACATTTCTAGCTGAGAGGGTGCACCTACCATATGTAAATAAATCACACTTTTAACCTTTGGAAGGTAGGGTGCGGGCAAGGGTGCCATTGGGTTTAGGCTTCTGTCCGAAAGGTAGTGTTGTTTATTTATTGATTTGTTATCACAAGAAGCCAAAAAACTCCCCAATGCCAATCCTCCAATTCCAAGGGCACATTCTTTTAAAAAATGCCTTCTAGTGTTGAGTTGTGCATTTTTTAACCGCTGTTCTCTAAGTAATTTTTCAATCCTTTCCATACCTCAAGCGTGGGTTAAAAATTCATCTAAATTCATGATCGCATTAGCGACCAAAGTCAATGCGGCTAGAGAAATCTCTTGCATGTTTTTGTTCCCGAAAAAATTATCGAGTTGATCTGGTTTTTGTTCATATTCAATTAGCGCAGCCAAATACAACTGCTTTAATATTTCAAAAGTATCAGGGTTAATTTTTTTAAAAATAGCTGCTTCATACATTGCTTTAATCGCATTATCTGGCTGAAGCTTCTGATGATAAAGCTTAGCAAAATTTAAAGCCGCTTCTAGGTAAACAGGATCATTCATGGTAACCAGAGCCTGCAGTGGAGTATTGGTGGGTGTTCTTTTAACCAAACATACTTCCCTGCTTCCAGTATCAAAAGTCATGAATGATGGGTACGGACTAGTACGCTTTAAAAAGGTATAAATTGCTCTTCTAAAACGGTCTTCTCCCTTACTTTCCACCCATAAATTACCTAAATAAGCATGTTCCCAAACACCATCTGGCTGTGGAGGCATAACACCTGGCCCATACATTTTATCGCTCAGCAAACCAGAAACGAAGAGCGCCTGATCTCTAATTTGTTCCGCTGTAAGCCTAAATTTAGGCCCCCTAGCATAAAAATTATTTTGAGGGTCTGCCCTATGTTTTTTGTCAAAAACTGCTGAACTCTGACGGTAGGTTCCCGACATGACAATAGATTTTATAAGACTTTTTAAACGCCATTTTTGGGAATCAACAAATTCAACTGACAACCAATCTAGTAAGGCTGGATGCGTTGGCGGAGAAGATTGTGAACCCAAATCTTCTATTGTAGTGACCAATCCCTTGCCAAAAATTTGATCCCAAACACGGTTAACCAATGTCCTAGAGGTCAACGGATTTTCACTACTGACAATCCAGCGGGCTAGACCCAATCGGTTTTTGGGCCAGTTTTTTTCCCATCGATTGATCACTGCTGGAGTACCAGCAGCTACAATTTCTTTTTTCATCAACCAATTTCCCCTATCAAATACATGGGTCGTTCTTTTCATGTAATCGGGGTTTTCCGACATTATTGGCGTCATGGTTTGGGGGGTATTCATCACCTCCAATAAATCATCCGCCACCTCGGCATAACCATCAGAACCTTTTCCAGGGAGATCTGGCACGAAAGCAAACCATAAAATCCTGCTGGTAGATGATTGAGGGGATAAATCATCATTTTTTGCTTCTATAAATAGGTCTATTGGTTTATCGACTTTAGCAAAAGAGAATCTAGCTATTTTCCAATCTGATTTTTTTAGCTCCATTTTTCCTAGAATCTTTCCTTTTGAGTCGTTTTCTCGTAAGGTGATTTTAGAGTTTTTGTGTGGGGTTTCATAATAGATATAAAGACTAGTATTTCCTTTTGAATGGACGTCCCTAAGTAAAGCTGTTCCATTATTCCACAACGCTAGATACTTGCTGTCACTAAGTTCACCGTTGACAAAATTCTCGCAATTGTGAAGCTGATATTTGGGCTCCATGAATTGAATGATCTTTTTAAATGCATCATGCGATTCATCTGTTCCATGTTTTTTAATCCAGGATAAAATCCTTTCAATTTTTTTATTGTTTTCGATGGAATAAGTTCTAAAGTTAGGGGCTTCATCTGGCGTGTCCTCATCTCTAGAATTGTTAAAGAACGCCATTAACTGATAATAATCCTTTTGTTTAAAAGGATCATAAGGATGTCCATGACACTGCACGCAACTCATGGTAGTACTTTGCCAAACGTCAAATGTGGTATTGACACGATCTAAAACAGAAACCACCCTAAACTCCTCATCTTCAGTACCGCCTTCATCGTTATTCATGGTGTTGCGATGAAAACCAGTAGCTATTAACTGATCTGCGGTAGGATCGGAATATAGGTCCCCAGCCAATTGATCCATTGTGAACTGGTCAAAACTCAAATCCTTATTAAAAGCCTTTATTACCCAATCGCGATATTGCCAAATGGATCTTTGAGGGTCTTTTTCATAGCCCTTAGAATCGGCATATCGAGCTAAATCAAGCCACCAACTTGCCCATTTTTCGCCGAAAGAATCAAACGAAAGTAAACTATCAACCAGACTTTCATAATTGATCTGCCCATCAATAAATGCATTGAATATGGCTTTTTTTGGAGGTAAGCCTGTCAAATCAAGTGCCACCCTTCTTGCCAAAATTTCCTTTTTAGCCTGCTGATTTGGTAATAGATTTTTTTCTTCTAATCGGGCAGCAATAAAACGATCAATTGGATTAATAATGAATTCCATATCACTGTAGTTTTGATCTACCACTGGTGGAGTAGTTTTCTCAGGTTTCTGGTACGCCCAATGCGTTCCCCATTTGGCACCTTGATCAATCCATTGCGTAAGTATTTTAATTTCCTCTTTTGATAATGCAGCCTTTTGGTAGGGCATTCTCAACTCGGGATCGGATTCATGCAGTCGTTTAATTAAGGGGCTATTTCTGGCATCCCCAGGAATAATAGCTGGATGACCTGATGCTGTTTTACCCAAAGCCTCTTCTTGGAACAACAGACTAAAACCTGCATTTTTTTTTACCCCTCCGTGGCAAGCAATACAGTGATTATTAAGAATGGGTTTGACATGGATAGCGTAATCAATTTCTTCTTTTGGACGCAGTGTAAAAAAAAGAATGATGGACAGACTAAGTATCCCAATCAATAATAACGGTAATGTTTGTTTTGGCTTCAATCTCCTAAAACTAAAAATTTACAGTATTTCAGCACTTCAATTTAGGAATTCCTTTAGCCATTTACAAGTGAGACTTTTCAACGGTTGAGGAGAAGTTTCATTTTGGATTATGGACAAGCTCCCGCTTCCCAATACTTAATTCCAAAGGACTCCGCTACGCAGTCGTTTGAATAGGTCTTATTATCACAACCACAAACTGGCATATATTCTTTGGTACAGGAAATGGTTTTTTTCGGTCCGATACAATCGTCGTTATTATTCGAGGATTTGTCACATGCTGAAATAAATAATAGTATCCCGAATATAGGTGATGACAATATTTTAAAATGGTTTAGAATTACAGTGGTATTATTGTAAGGTTCTTCCAACGAATCTTCTTATTCTTTTTTAAAGTATTTTTTCCTATCCCATGCAGTTGAAGTGCGATGAAGCCATCAGCCGTTAAATCATCATAGACATCTGCGATCATTACATCATTGATCCAAGACTGAATATGATCTCCTTTAACATGAACCTTGAAATGATTCCACTCTAGAGGTTTAAACGCAGCCTTGACTGTTTCATTTACCCCTGGGGTATGTAAAAAGCCTCTTCCTCCCTCTTCATAGAGCGCACCACTCCAAGCTCGGCTAGTTGGATCAATTTCTATTTGATAGCCCCAAAACCTTCCAGCTGGCCATTTGCGTTCAATCGTAGATTTATTCCCGTCTTCATCAAACTTTCCACCCCAACGAATAGTTGTCGTTTTTTTTTCATAAATATTACTTCTGATCTGAACTCCAGAATTTAATACCGTATCTAATTTTACGTCGAATTCCAGAACGAAATCTTGGTATTTTTTTTCTGTATGTAAAAAGGTATTGGGCAATCCATCGATTGATTCCGCCACTATACAGTCGTCCTCAACATAAAATTTACCTCCACCGTAATTCACCCACCCGTCCAAGTCAGTACCGTTAAATAATTGAACCTCTTTCTCCTTACAAGCGTTTAATACTAAAAACAGCAATATTGGATAAAAATATTTTTTCATTTTGATTGTTTAGTTTATTTCTTAGTTCTTAAAAATATCAATTTATTGGTTCTAACCAAAGCCATTGCCATTTGAATTTTTTCTCCAAATCACTCATAAGCTTTAGTTCTACATCATAAAAACCTGATTTACCGAAATTTATATGCCCCATTCGATTTGAAGCAAAATTATCTATGACCCATCTATTATTAGCTTCGCCCACAGTCTTACCAGTAGGTTTCGTTTGATGAATGAGTTTATCATTACCAACTGTTACCATAATCTGACCATTAGAACCAGTTGCTTGATTACTGTATGAAGTATCGAAAAAGTAATCTCCAGGTTTGTCGATAAAGATGTTCCAACGCATAGTCAAAGGTTGGTCAACGTTAATGTGCCTTGGAATAGACCCTCGACGTGAAGGCGTTATTATTTTGGTCTCGCCATTCATGGAGACAGTATTGTTGAAATCAAGGGAATACCCACCAGCATTAAGCTCAGCTGCCAACCCTCTTTCAATTTGAGGTTTGTCATCGAATTCCATAACCACGACAGCAACATACTGATTCATCGGTTTATCTGGTAATGCAATGGTGATTTTAGCTTGATTGAAATCAAAGTTTAATGGCTCTTTTTGTTTGTCTGCCAAAAGATAAATTTTACGAGGTTGGTCAACAATTCCTGATACTTTTAATTTTTTATTCAAAGGCCAATTGAAAAGGTGGAGAAAAGTTTTGTGTGTGCCTTCACCAGTTAACTTGTAAGTCATCAGACCCCAATCATGTTGGTCATTGGGTAGATCAAAGGCCCCACTGCCATAAATGGCCTCACCATTGGTTTTAAGCCAATCACCCATTGCTTTAAGTCTGGTTTCAATTTCATAAGGTACCTCGCCATTTGCACGAGGACCAATATTGAGCATAAAATTCCCATTTAGGCCGACATTCCCGATCAATGATCGCAATAAGGTACTGGTAGATTTCCATTGGTTTTCTGTTGCGTGAAAACCCCAAGAATGTGCTACTGTCGCTGGAGTCTGCCATGGGTATTCCAACTTATTTTTCCCCAATTGGTTATCACCTAAAGTTCTGAAGTCAACATCACTATCTTCCTCAACCGAAAGCCCCAATCTAGAGTTAATTAAACAATCTGGTTGTAGTTCGCGAATCAATTCTTTGATTTGCACCAATTGTTCCTTGCTAACCACCGTTTCGGAATGATGAAACCACATATCAAACCAAATCATCCCGATATCTTCATATTGCGTTAACAACTCTCTCATTTGAGGGATTACTTTTTCTTGCCAATACCCATCGTATGCCTCTTGATCAATACCGTAAATTTCTTTGGTATGATCCCACCCGTCAGGATGTTCCCAATCCACCCAATGAGAATAATAAAGTCCCATTTTTAAACCATGTTTTTTACAGGCGGCTGAAAGCTCTTTAATAATGTCTCTTTTTGGTTTGCTATGTTCATATATGTTATAATCATTAGATGCACTATTCCACAAAGCAAAACCATCGTGGTGTTTGGCCGTAATAGTAACGTATTTCATTCCGGCTTCTTTGGCAAGTATAACCCATTCCTCAGGATTGATTTTATCCCAATCAAATCGATCAGTTAGCTTTAAATATTCCTCTTTGGCAATACGATTTCGGTATTGAATCCACTCGGCATAATCATTTCCATAGCGCAACTTCTCTCCCTTCCAATAACCTTCAGCACCACTGTAAAGTCCCCAGTGGATAAACATTCCAAAACGATCGTGAACGAACCACTCTGCTCTTTTTCCCGTGTATTTTTGAGCCAAAACACCTAAAGGAATTAGAAAAAAAAGAACCATTAAAAATTTATTCATTAAACTCTAGTTAATTTAATTGGGTAGGTTTTATTAGAATTCCATTGGGGTACATAGATGTTATTTTCATTATCCAAACAAACATCATGGGGATTTAAAAAGGTTTTTTTATCATAAATAGGTGGCGTCAAAACACGGTTTTGGTATTGGGGTTTATTTCCACCAGGAAGAGAAATTACCTTGTTATTTTTATCTAAAACTGCTACCATCCCATCAAAAGAGTCCCAGGCATTGGTTATAATTACTGCAAAATAAATTAAATCCCCCTTAATCACTGGGCGACAAACATAACAACCCGGTAGCTTGATTGTTTCGAGATGCTGACCATCCATGGTAAACCGCTTAAATTCATTGGCACTTCTTGAGGTGATTAAAAGCGTTGGATTTTGGCGATCTCTTTGATCGACCGTAATACCATGACAGCATTCAAACTGATCTTTTCCCTTTCCGTGTCCACCAAAGTGACGGATGTAATTTCCCTCAGCGTCATACTGAATGATAAAATCCATTCCATAACCATCGGCAATATAAATATCACCATTGGGTGCAACCGCTGTTTCTGTAGGCTTAAATTTTTTAGATTCCTCATAAGCTAATATTTCGTTGGGAACATTAAAAGTCATTAATATGTCACCCTTGAGTGTGGTTTTACAAACTTTTTGGGTATCCGGATCAGTTATAAATAAAAATTCTTCTCCTCCCTCATCTACCAACGTCAATCCGTGAGCTCCCGGGAAATCTGTACCCCAGGCGTCAAGAATTTTCCCAGATCGATCGTAAATAAGTATATTGTTTTGGGGGTGGGTTGTGGTCATGATCAGTCGTTGATTTTTATCCATTACCATTTCATGACAGTCATTCACTGGATACTGGCTGGGGTCTTGTATACCCCACTTCTTATCAACTTTGTAAGTGAAATCACCATGTCCTACGATTGGATTTTCTTCGGCTTTGCCCGTTAAAATTCCAAAGACGGAATGGGAAGAGGAAATTGCTAGACCTGAGGCCACAGCAGTATTCCTAATAAATTTTCTTCGAGTAATCATTGGTTTATTTAATGGATCAGACTGATTTTTAGCCTGGATTAATTTCTATTTATTAAAAACACAATATAGCTTTTTTAGAAAAAATAAGGTATAAATCAAAACTAAATTAGGTTGATACTTGAATTTCTATTTTATTTGATAAATGAGTTTAATTAAAATTTAATTGAAAAAAACTGACATGAAACCTCGCTTTTTATTTTTCACTTTAGTCAATAAAATTTCTTTTTTAAAGAAAATAAACCTTACACAAACATATATTGCCGCTCTTTTATTTTTGTTTGTATTTTGCACAGATGATTCAAAACAAGAATTTGTGTTAAACGCAACTGATTTTCAAAAAACTATTGATGGTAAAGCTACTGACCTTTACCTTTTAAAAAATGATCAAATCGAAGTTTATGTCACCAACTATGGCGCTAGAATTGTTAGCCTCCTAACACCTGATCGCTTTGGTGCAATGGGTGATGTGGTTTTAGGCTTTAAAAGTATAAACGATTACCTCAGCGCAAAAGGACCTTATCATGGAGCTTTGATCGGTCGCTTTGGAAATCGTATTGCCAAAGGAAAATTTGAGTTGGACGGTGAAACCTATAATTTACCTATTAACAACAATGAAAATCACCTCCATGGTGGTCCAGAGGGTTTCAACAATCAGGTTTGGGAAGTCAAAGCAGCCGATAAGTCTTCCATTACCATGAACTATTTTTCAAAGGATGGCGAAATGGGCTATCCAGGAAATCTCGATGTGGAAGTAACCTATTCACTAAACAATGAAAATGAACTATTGATTGCTTACAAAGCGACTACAGATAAATCAACTCCAGTCAATTTAACTAATCACGCCTTTTTTAACCTTGCTGGTGAAGCTAATGGCACAATTAACGATCATATTTTAAAGTTGAATGCTGATAAATTTACACCTGTAGATAAAACCCTAATTCCACACGGGGAATTAAGATCTGTCGAAGGAACCCCTTTTGATTTTAGGATACCCAAAGCAATCGGTCAAGATCTAAACCAACAGGAAACAAATACCCAAATGAAGTATGGTGGGGGCTATGACCATAACTTTGTGCTTAATAAAGAGACCGATGGAGGAATGAGTCTAGCAGCCTATGTGACGGACCCCAAAAGCGGGCGTAGGATGGATATCTTTACGGAGGAGCCTGGGATTCAATTTTATGGTGGTAATTTTATGGATGGTTCTGATGTTGGTAAATATGATAAGAAATTTCTTTACCGTGAGTCATTTGCTTTGGAAACACAGCATTTCCCTGATTCACCCAATCAATCTTCGTTTCCCAACACCATAATAACCCCAGGGGAGGTATATCAAACCAAGAGTATATATAAATTTACGGTAGCTGAATAAGTTTTAATTAAAAGCTTTTGCATCCAGTACAAGAGATTCTCCTGCATTCAAGCGAACAGGTATTTTTTTATCCATAAACTTGACGACAAAACGCCCTCCTTTGTCCGAAGTGATTTTGAGGGTGTGAGGCCTTCCCGATTTCCAATTAAGATCTACTGTGCAGGCTCCTTTGACCCTGACCCCTCTGAGATATCCCTGTGGCCAATCGTTAGGTAATGCAGGTAAAAGGTGAATTTCGTCTTCATTGGACTGAATCAACATTTCATTTATTGCCGCTGTTCCACCAAAATTTCCGTCAATTTGAAAAGGAGGGTGGTTGTCAAATAAATTTTTTAATGTACTTTTTTTCAATAGTGCATAGAGATTTTCCAAAGCTTTTTCACCATCATAAAAACGTGCGTATAAACCAATGATCCATGCCCTACTCCATCCGGTATGTCCTCCACCATTGGCTAGTCTTCTAACAACAGTCTTTTTGGCTGCTTCGAATAACTCAGGCTGGCTTGGGTTAATAGTACCAAAAGGATATACTCCTAGGAGGTGAGAAATATGACGATGTCCAGGTTCAAATTCATCAAAATCTTTGATCCACTCCTGGATAGTTCCATAAGCAGTAAAACGATATGGCGGTAATTTTTTTCTTACTGATTTGACTTTAGCGACCATTTTTTTGTCCATCCCCAAAAGATTCGCCGATTTGATGAAAATATCAAAAAGCATTTCAATGATCTGCTTGTCCACGGTTGGCGCATAGCTCAGTTCAACTTTTTTTCGACTATTGGGGTCGAAATAATGATTTTCAGGAGAAACTGAGGGGGATGAAACCCAATATCCCTCTGGGGAACGAACCAAATAATCTAAAACAAATTCGACTGCTCCTTTGATGGTTGGGTAAGCATCATTTTTTAGATAATCAAGGTCTTGAGTATATTCGTAGTGTCGGTATAAGGGAAAAGTCATCCATGCTCCGTTAAGCGGGGTAATTCCATGAATACCGTCCATCACACCAGTTTTGCCAAAAGGATCTGTTAAATGGTGCATCGTCCACCCTTTGGCACCATACATTTTCTTTGCGGTTGCTGTCCCGGGGACAGTCAATTGATTCAAGAAGTTTACCAAGGGAGGTAAGGTCTCATGTAAGTGGGTCATTTCAGCAGGCCAATAATTCATTTGTAAATTAATATTGGCATGGAAATCAGCGTTCCAAGGCGCTTTAAAAAGATCATTCCAAATCCCTTGAAGATTGGCTGGTAATTTACCTGGTGATCTTGAGGATCCCATTAAGAGATACCGCCCAAATTGATAGTAAAGCCCTATAAAACCGTCGTCTTTCGAGTCTTGGTTTTGAATTAATGCCAAGCGTTGATCAGTCGCCAAATCTTCAAATTGATCCTCTCCTATTTTAATATCAACTCTTTCAAATAAGGAGCGGTGGTCTTTATCGTGATCGCGATATATTTGATCGTAATCTTTTTGACTGACCTTTGCTATCTTTTGTTGGGCAACTGCAAATGGTTCAATGCTGCGATCAAAGTTTAATTTTTCAATATTGTAATCTGTTTCTCCTGTAAAAACCAAAACAATCTCAGTAGCATCGGTAACATTTATTCTAGCACCATAGTCATTACTAAGAGTCTCAACCTTTCCATCAGTAGCATGTACTTGCAGTATCGCTGCATATCGCATATGCTCCCCACCTGGACCTTCTTTTTCGTTGGCTATGTCTATTATTTGTCCAGTGTAGTGAATACGATTTTCTTCATTTGAATAATGAATTTTAAAAGTACTGTCATTATATTTTACCCACCGATCCACATTGAGGTAATTGGTAGGATTAAAAGGTTCAATTTGATCCGCTGATGAAGGCAGGTTGATACCTCTAGCGAGTTTAAAACTAACAGCTGAGGGATTTGAGAAGTTGATCTTAACAACAATTACATCGTCAACTGCTGAGGAAAAAACTTTTTGAGTAGCAGTGGTTCTCCTGATCTGAAATTCAGAAGTGGCAACACCATTGTGAAGATTCAATTCGCGTTTGTATACACTGGGATATCTTCTGTTGTAAGAACTCAATCTTGATTGATAGGAATAATCAATGGTCAAATCTCCTAAAGTTTGGTAAGAACGAACTCCATTTGGGGTTCCAAGCATGTGTTTTTCAGCCATTGCCTCTGCCTTGACTACTTCACCGTCGAAGAGTGCCTGTCGGATTTTTTTTAAGTTTTTGAATGAATCCGGGTTATTATTATCAAACCGATGCCCTGCCCAGAGACTCTCTTCATTCAACTGAATTCGCTCCTGATCAAAATTACCAAAAACCATGGCACCCAATCGTCCATTTCCAATGGGTAATGCCTCGTACCAGTGACTTGCTGGCTGATTGTAAGTTAATTTGAATGTGTCTGTATTCTGCGCCTTGATAAGAATACTAAACAATAAAAAAAAGATAAATTTATATTTCATTACTCTGTTTTACAATGGTTACTATGATTCCATCGTTTACATTAAGGATTTGTCAATTGACAATAAGCTATCTGATTTTTAGTGTATCGGCTGTTGCGATAATACCTAAATCCAAAACTTCTTTTTGATCTTATTTTTTTACTTTTTTTATTAAGGCTAAAGTGGTTTTAACTTTATTTTCAAGTGCTTTAAAATCCTCATTGGCCAAAATATCTTTTGAGATTAGTTTTGATCCCATACCTACACAAACTACCCCAGCGTCAAACCATGCTTTTAAATTATCCTCTTCGGTACTCACTCCTCCAGTGGGCATGATACTCGTCCATGGTTGGGGTCCTTTGATCGCTTTCACAAACCCTGGACCATAAGTGCTTCCTGGAAATAGTTTTATTATTTCTCCCCCCAACTCTTCGGCTCTGGCAATTTCAGTTAATGAACCACATCCGGCAGACCAAAGCACTTTTCTTCTATTACAAACCACAACAATGTCTTCTCTTAAAACTGGAGTAACGATAAAATTAGCTCCCAATTGCATGTAAAGTGAGGCAGCTGCCGCATCGGTAACAGAACCTACGCCCAAAATCATCTCGGGTAACTCAGCCAGCGCATACTTGTTTAACTCCTCAAATATTTGGTGAGCAAAGTCTCCCCTACTAGTAAATTCAAAGAGTCTCGCACCACCTTGGTAACAGGCTTTTAAGGTTTTTTTAGCGACCTCGATATCGCTGTGATAAAATAATGGCACCATACCAGTCTCTGCCATTTTTGTTGCTACTTCTAATCGATTAAATTTTGCCATAATTCAGTTATCTAGCGACTCGGCCACTTGCATCGCCGCCCATTAATTTTTCTACTTCTTCCACTGTGACCAGATTTGCATCTCCTTTAATGGTGTGCTTTAAGCACGAGGCTGCCACAGCATAATTAAGTGCATTTTGATCATCATCAGGATATTTTAACAAACCGTAAATCAACCCACCCATAAAGGAATCTCCTCCTCCAACACGATCAACGATATGAGTGATTTGATATTCAGGACTGGTATAAATATTTGTACCATCATATAAAATTCCCGCCCATGTATTGTGGGATGCAGATATAGAACCCCTTAGAGTAGTAATTACCTTTTTTGCTTTTGGAAATTTCTTCATCATTTGCTCACAAACGGACTGAAAGGCTTCAGCCTTAACTTGATCTCCTTGTGTGGTAATATCTAACCCTTCGGGCTTAATTCCAAAATGTTTTTCGGCATCTTCTTCATTACCTAAAATAACGTCGCAATAGGAGGTCAACTCAGTCATGATAGGTTCAGAAGGTTGACCATATTTCCATAGTTTAGCGCGATAGTTTAGATCTGTGGAAATTGTTATTCCTTTTTCGCTAGCAATCTTTACCGCTTCCAAACAGGCATCGGCAGCACCTTGAGAAATTGCAGGAGTAATTCCGGTCCAATGAAACCAACTGACACCATCAAAGACTGCGTCCCAATCCACCATTCCAGCACTAATTTCAGCCATAGCGGAATGGGCTCGATCATAAACCACCTTACTCCCTCTACTGACAGCTCCAGTTTCCAAAAAATAAATTCCCAAACGATCTCCTCCGTGAACAATGTGTTGGGTGCCGACCCCTCTTTTTCTCATTTCCATCATGGCACAGTCGCCAATGTCATTTTTGGGTAATCTGGTAACAAATTCAACGGGAACACCATAATTAGCAAGAGATACGGCGACGTTTGACTCTCCTCCACCATATACAACATCAAAACTATTGGCTTGAGAAAATCTTAAATTACTAGCAGGAGAAAGTCTTAACATGATCTCTCCGAAGGCTACTACTTTTTTCATTAATTTCTTAATTTAATTTTATTTAGGTTTTCTGTTATTGGGGCAAGCTCAATTAAATTAACCTGCCAAGTACTTTTGTCTTAAAACTGTTTGCTATAAGACCAATAAAATCTTGTGAAACAAATTACCGATTCTCAAAAATTTCAGGGTCAAAAATACGTTATTTTCTTGTTTAGCAAATCCCATTCTTAATAATCCAACTGGTAAAGGGTTTAAATGAAAAAGATAATGGCGCCAAAACATTGAATACAAGAAATGATTAGGAATTAAATTTTAGTTTATTATTCTTTTTCGTTATTTAATTTTTAAACACCAAAGAATTCGGGTAGCCACAAGCTTAGCTGAGGTATATAGGTTACCAAAAACAGCGACAATATCATAACCAAAAATAATGGAATCAATGGCTTGATAACTTTTGATATGGATGTTTTGGCAATACCCACTCCAACAAAGAGTACAGATCCTACAGGTGGCGTACAAAGACCAATACATAGGTTGAGCATCAATACAATACCAAAATGGGTGGGATCCATACCTAATGCAGTCACAATGGGAAGGAAAATTGGTGTGAAAATTAGTACCGCAGGGGTGGCGTCCATAAAAACACCAACAGCCAATAGGATTAAATTGATCATTAACAGAATTACAATTTTATTATCACTAATGGACAACAATGCATTACTAATATCCTGAGGGATATTTTCATACGAAAGCACCCATGACATACACATGGAAGCTCCGATCAATAACATTACAATGGCAGTGGTCTCAACGGATTCTAAAATCACCTTTGGCAAGTCATTCATTGACAATTCTTTATAATAAAAGGAAAGTAAGACCGTATATATTACTGCAACAGCTGAAGCTTCTGTTGCAGTAAAAACACCTCCTATAATTCCACCAATTACGATTACTAAAAGGAGTAAACTTGGAAATGCATCAATAAACGCGACAAAAACTTCTTTTAAAGTAGCGCGTTTACCGACAGGGTAATTGTTCTTCTTTGCCCAAATCATTGCAACGATCATCATTAATAATCCAGTTAAAATTCCAGGAATATAACCCGCCAAAAACAAAGCAGCAATGGACACCCCACCACTGGCTAGGGAATAGACTATTAGGGTATTGCTCGGAGGAATCACCAGTCCGGTGGTTGAAGATGTTATATTTACTGCGGCTCCAAACTCTTTGGAGTAACCTTCTTTTTCCATCTCTGGGCCTAAAATAGTTCCCATTGCGGAGGCTGATGCCATTGCAGATCCTGCGATAGCTCCCATCAACATGGCAGAAACAATATTGATTAATGCAAGTCCACCGGGTAAAAAACCTACAAGTGTCTTGGCAAAAGAAATCAACCGATGAGCAATTCCCCCTTTACTCATTATCTGACCCGACAGTATAAAAAACGGTATGGCGAGTAGTGCAAAACTATCAAGGCCGGTAGCTATTCTTTGAGAAACAGTGGTAGCAGCAGCCGAGAAAGGCATCGCAACCATCAAAGTAAACATCGAAGAGGTGGCAATACACCAGGCTACAGGAACACCCATCATCAGCAAGACTAAAAAAGAAAGAACGAGGACTATTACGGGAAGAAATTCAATCATGACGGAGCTTCTTTAAATCTAAAATTTTGTAAAAAATAATTAGCAAGCCACTCAGAGGAATAACAGCATAAACTACTCCAAGGGGAATTTTAAGGGCAGGTGAGAGTTGCTCCAAAAATAGGGTGACATAAACCAGTCGCAGTCCACCGACTAGCATTCCAAAAAGAGCAAAACTTAAAACAATGAGATTGATAATTACTTTAACTCTTTTTTGATTGACTGGACTAAATTTTTCAGAAAAATAAGTGATCGCAACATGATTTCCTTTCCCCGCAACATAAGCGGCTCCTAATACCCCAACCCAGATCATTAGGTAACGAGCCAGTTCATCAGTAAATGAACTTGGATTGGCCAAAAGATATCGCGAAAACACTTGCCATAATACATTGATCACCATCAATGACATAATTGCCACAAGCGTACGCTCCAAAACCTTATCAATTTGGGCTCTTAATTTCATCTCTATTGGGTGTTTTTAATTTTATCTATAAACATTTTCAGGTTGGGATCTTTTTGATATTCCTCTAATACAGATTTTGATTTTTCTGAAAATAAGATTTTATCTGGGTAGCTAACTTTTACACCTGCCGCCTGAACGGCTTCAAGCGATTCGCGCTCAGACTCTAGCCACAATTTACGTTGTTCTATAACAGACAAATCAATGGCTTTTTGAACCCATTCTTGTTCTTGTTCGTTTAGAGAATTCCATAAGTGGGTGCTCATCAGAACCACGTCTGGGATGGTGGTGTGTTCATCTAAAATATAATATTTACAAACCTCATAATGTCTAGAGATATAAAAACTAGGTGGATTATTTTCAGCTCCATCAACGACGCCCTGTTGCAGTGCAGTGTATAGCTCACCATAAGATATGGGTGTCGGTGATCCGCCAAGCGATTTAACCATATCAATGGCTGTTTGACTTTCCATTACCCTAATTTTCAAACCATCTAGGTCATCAGGATTTTCCAGTGATTTATCAATGGTATAAAAGCTTCTACTTCCAGAATCATAATAGCCCAAACCTTTCAACCAATATTTCTCTGTTCCGTTGAGCAGTTCTTTTCCAATCGGCCCATCAAGTACACTGAAACAATGTGCTTTATCTCGAAACATGTAAGGAATTCCAAAAACTCGGATACTCGGTGCAAAATTTTCCAAAACCCCAGCAGAAACCTTAGTCATATCTAAACTTCCAATTTGAAGCAGCTCAAGGCATTGACGTTCAGTTCCTAGCTGTTGACTGGGATAGATTTGCACCTTGAATTTACCCTCAGACAAGGCCTCCAACTGTTCTCCAAAATGAACCATACCCTTGTGAACTGAGTGCCCTGTGCTTAAACCATGCCCCAACCTTATGACCTTAGTGTTGGAAAGTTGATTACAACCTGTAAACATGAAAACAAGCAATATTGAAGTCAGTAGGATATGCTTTTTCATTGGTTTTAATATTTAATAAATTTCTTCAGATTATGGTAGCAAATGTTTTGAATCATTTCTCCAAAGAAGGCACTATCGTGAGGAAGCAATCCTTTTTCGATATCACCGCCAATCATGTTACATAACAGCCGTCTGAAGTACTCGTGTCTAGGAAAAGAGAGGAAGCTACGACTATCGGTCAGCATGCCTATAAATTTTGATAAGAGCCCAATGTTGGACAATGTTCTCATTTGTGTCTCCATGCCTTGTTTTTGATCTAAAAACCACCAAGCAGTACCCCACTGAATTTCAACTTTATCACTATTAAAGTTCCCTGGCATGGTTGCAAATACCTCATTCATGGCAGGGTTTAAATTATATAAAATTGTATTGGTCAATTTATCCTTATCGTTTAATCTACTTAATAGCTTAGACAAGTTTTTAGCTTGAGAAAAATCACCAATAGAATCACAACCAACATCTAGACCCAGTTGTCGTTTTAATTTTTGATTGTTTCCTCTAAGTGCACCTAGGTGAAGCTGTTGCGTCCAGTCAAAATCATGATACATTTGAAAAAGCTCAAATAAAATACAGGAATTAAACATTAATTCTTGTTCTATTGTTGGAATGGCTCCTGTTAATCGGCTTTTTAAAATCGCATTAACTTCAGCATGGGTATAATCGGAGGCATAAGTAAATTCCAGTCCGTGGTCTGAAATTCTACAACCATTTGCGTGAAAGTAAGCCACCCGGGATCGAAGTACCTCCAGTAAGCTATCCAAATCCGTGATGTCATTTTCAGCAGTCGTGGATAAACTACCGAGATAATCAAGGTAGTTGTCTTGGGCTATTCCAAAAATTCTGTCTGGTCTAAAACCAGGAAAAACTTGAGGTCCTTCGCCACTATGTGCAATCTTCTTATGATTGGATAGATCATCTATTGGATCATCTGTGGTACAAATCATCTCAACTTTCATGTTTTCCAACAATTGTTTGGGATGCAAGTTCTTAAGCTGTCGATTGGTCTCTTCAAATATTTCAGTGGACGTGGAAGGTTGCAACAAGATGTTGATATTAAAATAGCGCGCTAACTCAAGGTGAGTCCAATGAAACAAGGGATTACCAGCAGTAAATGGAACGGTATAGGCCCATTTGTCAAATTTCTCTTTGTCGCTAGTTTCCTTTCCAGTAATATACTTCTCTTTTATTCCAATTGATCGCATTGCACGCCACTTATAATGATCTCTGCTTAACCAAATTTCATTGATTCCAGTAAATGGCTGGTTATTGGCAATAACATCAGGCGACAAATGATTGTGATAATCAATAATTGGCATGGCTGCCGCATAATCAAAATACAAGCTTTCTGCTGTTTTATTTTCCAGAAGAAAGTTTTCTTTAATAAAGCTTTTATTGCGCTTAAATTCCATTGTTAGATCAATCTATTGATTCCCCATTCTAATCCTCTTAACTCAGCAAGCCCTCTAAGCCTTCCTATTGCGGAATAGCCTGGGTTAATTTTTGGTTTGGCTAAGTCGTCAAGCATTTGATGTCCGTGATCGGGACGCATGGGTATTGAAGCGTCTTCACGATTTTCTGCGACTCTGCGTCTTTGTTCTTTAATTATACAAGTTATGATTTCATGCATATCGACATCTCCAGTGAGGTGATCTGCTTCATGGAAATTCCCTTCAGCGTCTCGCTTAGTACTTCTGAGGTGTAAAAAATGTACCCTATCCGCAAAGGCATTAAAAATAGCAGGTAAATCGTTGTCAGCTCTTACCCCCAAGGATCCAGTGCAAAATGTAATTCCATTGGACAGCGGTGGCACTTGATCGAAGATGTATTCATAATCTTGCATGGTGCTGACCACTCTTGGTAATCCTAAAAGGGTAAAAGGTGGGTCATCAGGGTGAATACACATCCGTATCCCTAGGGCCTCAGCAACAGGAATGATCTCGGATAAAAACTTTACCAAATGCAATCTTAATTTATCAGCATCAATTCCTCTATAAGTATCGAGCATTGCTTTGAACTCCTCCATGGAGTAGCCTTCCTCAGAACCTGGTAATCCTTTTAGCATATTGTCGGATATTCTTTGAATATCCTCGGGGGGCAGGTTATCAAACTGTTTTTTCGCTAGAGAAATTTGCTCCGCAGTATAATCTTTTTCAGCACCTACTCGCTTGAGGATAAATAAATCAAAAACTCTTAATTCTGAAGCATTGAATTCTAAAGCAAATGAGCCATCTTCTAAAACCATATCTAAGCGGGTTCTGGTCCAATCCAGTATGGGCATAAAATTGTAACAAATGACATAAACTCCGCAGTCAACCAAGTTTTTCATACTTACCTTGTAATTCTCGATAAGCTGCTCAAAGTCCGCTGTACGGGTTTTTATTTTTTCATGAACAGGAAGGGATTCTACTACATCCCAAGTCAGTCCTGCTTTTTCAATTTCATCTTTTCTTTTTTGAATTTCCGCTATTGACCAAATGGCGCCATTAGGGATATGGTGAAGGGCATTAACAATACCCGTGGCGCCAGCTTGTCGAACATCGGATAAGCTCACTGGGTCATTGGGTCCATACCAGCGCCAGGTTTGTGTCATTTTCATATTTCTTGATTTAAACCCCACTGAAGGCGCTAAAACCGCCGTCGATAGGGAGTACAACTCCAGTTATAAATTGGGCAGCGTCACTACACAAAAAGTGAATGGCACCATTTAATTCTTCAGCTTCACCAAATCGTTTCATTGGAGTATTTCTAATAATTGTATCTCCTCTTTCGGTATAGGTTCCGTCTTCATTGAGTAAAAGGGCACGATTTTGATTTCCAACAAAAAAACCAGGTGCAATCGCATTAACCCTAACGCCTGATCCAAACTTCAATGCCATCTCAACGGCCATCCAACGCGTAAAATTCTCAATCCCCGCTTTTGAGGCCGAATATCCTACCACCCTAGTGATAACACGATCCACGCTCATTGAGGAATAATTAATAATTGATCCTCTTTTTTGTTCTGCCATAATTTTACCAAATACCAAGGAAGGAATTACAGAACCATTGAGGTTCAATTCGGTGACTTTCTTAAAGTCGTCCATGGATAAGTCAAAAATAGTCTGATCAACGGCTATGGTCGCTCCGGGCATATTACCGCCTGCTGCGTTTAGGAGTATGTCTACCCTACCCCACTCGGCTAAAATCTCTTGGCTTATTTTCTCAATGGACTCTTTTGAGAGTACGTTAGCGGCAAAGCCTATCGCTGATCCTCCAAAACTTTTAATCACGTCAACTGTCTTTTGTGCTGACGCTTCGGTAAGATCTAGGATAGCAATTTTAACGCCTGACTGTGCCAAGCTCTGTGCTATGCATCCCCCAAGCGCTCCTCCTCCTCCGGTAATTACTGCAACTTTGTTATTTAAATCAAAATTTGGTTTCATAGGTAATTAAAATATAAAATTAGCATCATCCCATTCTATGACTTGGTTGGTATCCATTGCTTGAATTCCCATTTCCACCGCATAAGATGCTTTTGCCCCAGTAGAAACGCCAGATAATGGTTTTTGATTGTTTAAAATAGCATCTTTAAAATCAATCAAAGCCTGTTTGGTTGGATCCATGTGTTTTAAATCTAGTTCACTCCCTTTTCCCTGTTGCCAATTTGAAGTTGCTCCTGATACCCCATCTACATCACCGTATTCTGTTTTGTATTGCCCCTCAGGGAAAAACCAAGCAGATTTCTGAAAAATTGTAAGGGTTCCTTTGTCTCCCATAACCATAATTTTATAGTCATCTTTGGCATTAGAGGTTAAGCAGGTATAGGTCGCCTTGATCCCTTGTGGATATTCATAAATAACCTTGGTGTTGTCATAAGTTTCTCTGCCATCTTTCCAATAATCTATTCCGCCAAAACCTATGGCTTTTTTTGGTGTGGCATTGAGTAACCAATTGGTAAAATCAATTTGATGTGAACTCAACTCTGCCAAAAGCCCGTAGGAAAATTCTCTGTACATCCGCCAATTAATCTGACGCTCCAAAGCAGGGTTTGGGACAGTTCTTCGCCAGTCACCATTTCGATTCCATTGCCCTTCAATTGAAATAATCTTTCCTACTTTACCATTATTTATCATTTCAACCAACTGCGTGTACATTCTTGAACTGTGATATTGATGACCTGTCTGAAAAATTTTGTTGGATTGCTTACATTTATTTACGATTCTTGACGTCGCCGCAGTTCCTTTAGCCATTGTTTTTTCACAATAGACATGCTTATCAGCATCAATAGCATCAATAGCAATTTGATCGTGGGTACTTAGAGGGGTACTTACAATTACAGCATCTACATCCTTATTGTCCAATAATGCTCTGTAGTCACTATATGCTCTAGAATTTTGATTACCTTTAATCAAGGTGAATGCCTCCTCCAGTCTAAATGGAATATTATCGCATACACCAATAACATTAAAGCCTGAAATTTTATTTATTAATTTTATTAATCCCTGTCCTCGACCACCAGTTCCAATTACCCCAATATTAATTTGGGAATTCAAATTACTTAAGGAATGTAAGTTCGCAAATAGATTACTGGATGTCAATGAACCAAGGATTACCCCACCAGTGTTAAGTATAAATTCTTTTCTTTTCATTCGGTGGTAAATTATTTGTTATTATTTCGCTAATTGTTTTTTAAAGTTTAATTTTAGTTTCAGGCATTATTATTAGAAAATAGCGCTTGATATGCCGACATATTTCATCCAAAAATAACCTGGTCGGGAAGCTACTAAAATCAATTTTAAATTTTCTTCAAGCATGTTTAAGTTCGTGTGCGTACACAAAGCATCTACAAATATAACCAAATTGTTATTTATAGTATTTAAGAATTTAAATGAAAAAACATCAAATAATATGTTAAATATTATAGCATTTGCTTCTTAGGATGAACTGTTTTTTTATGTTTATATTTATGTGATTTAGTAAAATTATTTGGACTAATTGATAACTATAAAAGACATTGCCAAGGAAGCCAACGTATCTGCAGGTACAGTTGATAGAGTATTGCACAAACGCGGTGGGGTATCTCCTAAAACAGAGGAGAAAATCAAGAAAATTTTAAAACAAAAAAAATTTAAAATTAATCAGATTGCTAGTTCTCTAGCGATGAAGAAGCATTTGAACCTTTCAACGCTAATCCCCTTTTTCGATGAGGATAATTTATTCTGGAAATCCCCTTTTTCGGGTATTCAAAAAGCAAGTGAACAGGTAAGTGCCTATGGTGTTGAGACCAATAATTTCTTTTTTGATCAATTCGATCCTAAAAGCTATATCGAGGCCTATGAAAAATTGATAAAAACCAAACCCGATGCAGTGGTTATGGCTCCTTTATTTATAAAAGAGACTGTTCAAATCATAAGTTCACTAAACGAAAAGGAGACCCCTTTTCTTTTTTTAAATGTAAATCAACAAGGGTATAATAACCTTTGTTATATCGGACAAAAGTCATTTGAAGGGGGTGCGCTAGCTGGTCAATTAATTGACCTTTGTATCCAAGCAGGGGATGAAATACTTATCGTTCAAACCAGAAAAAATCTCGAAAACTACAGCTCAATAAGCCAGCGCGTTAAAGGTTTTATAAATTTCTTTGAGAAAAATAACCTAAATACGAGTGTCCATCAAGTTCAATTTGAGGGATTAACTAATCTCAAAAAAACAGCTGAAACAATAAATGAACTCCTGAAAAAAAATCGGAAAATAAAAGGAATAGTCATCCCTTCCAGTAGAGCCTCAAATATAGTCGAACTCATTAACCCTAGTCTTATTGAAGGGCTAAAAGTAGTCGGCTATGATACCACTCCCAAAAATGTTTCAGCCCTAAAAAAAGGACAAATTACTTTTTTGATCTCCCAAAAATCATTTAATCAGGGTTACAAGTCCATAACCACAATGGTAAACTATCTAATCCATAAAGAAGTACCTGAAGCTGAACTTCCCACTCCTCTTGAAATCGTTACTCGGGAGAATGTCGAATTCATAGAATACGATAAAAGACGTTACAATAGCGAATTGTAGTAATCGCTCTAAAATTTATTTTAATTTGTGGAAGTGAAGTTCTGCTGATTGACAACATTCCCATTTATATCACAATGACTAAAGGTGAGCGAAGGTTTATTTCCTTGTCTTTCAACATCCACAGTTAAAAAGCCACCCTTAACTCTGAGAAATTTATGCTCAGGACGAAAATCGTCTTGCTTCCAGCCCCCAGCGTGAACATCAGCTCCCGCACCACAACCAAACTCCCACAAGTTCGTGCCTTCAATATGGGTAACATACTGCCAGTGACGATCACCATTTACAATGAAGAAGTTTTTTTGTTTTTTGATAAAGCTTAATAATTCAGTCTGCTCATAAGCGTAATTGGCATTACTGAGATTATCATTTTTATTCTTTCGATCGGGACCCAATATGGGTGATGATGTGATTAAAATTTTGTAAGTAGCATCAGAGTTTTCTACTGTTTTGTAAAACCATTGTTTTTGTTGATCTCCCCAAATGGTTTTTTCGGGACCATCTTCCAGATAGTTTTGATTTCTGTAATTTCTTCCCTCTACAATCCAAATCTGTAAATCCTTACCCCACCGAATAGTTTTGTATCTTTTTTTATAGCTAGGGAATTGTTCCTCATCAAATATTTCCAAGCCTCTTTCGAAAGGAACAATGCCGTAGTCTCTTCCAGGATAACTGTCATCGAAACCTACATCGTGGTCGTCTTTCATGAAATAGGAAGTGTACTTGTTGTAAAAAGATCTTTGAAAAGGCAATGCGAACAAACGATTCCATTTAAAGCGCATTAGTTCTTCAGTCATAGCGTAAGGATTAGGTTTATCCATGTACTCAATGTCTCCTGTATGAACATAAAAATCAGGTGCCATTTTATCCATACTAGGATAGATTTTATGTCCGTTTTTTATGTCGTCTCTTCGATTGTAATCATGACAAGAAACTACACAAAATTTCACAGCATCTGAAGAAGATTTTTCATTTGGCAAAAGAAAACTTCCAAAAATACTATCCGAAACCTGTTCTTTTCCAACTGGTCTAGAAAGTATTTTTAACTGGTATGATTTCCCAGCATTCAATCCCTCTAACTTCCATTGGAAGGTATGATCTCTATTTTGATCGACCGCTTCCCAAGCCAAGGTGACAGCCTTGTCAGGTTGACCTGTCTCAAAATATTGAAGTTGAACCTCGCCCGGTATTCCTGGACAGTAGCCCTCCATATCTTTTAAGCTTAAATCGTCAGGAATCTGTGAGTTATAGATGGCCTCTATATTTTTATTTTCGGCTAAGTCTAGCATTTGCTCCTTTGAGATTTCCTTAAAAGGCTGACCATCAAAAAAAGCTTCTTTATTTTTTGTAAGTCTGGTCCAAACCACAATAGAGTTTTGATCCGCCCAACCATTTTTTATTCCGTTTCCGAAATATGGTCCCTCCATGTCCTCTGGTGAGTGACATGAAAACAAGAAGAGTACTATAAACCCATATAAAATATTTCTCATATTCATTTTTTAATTACAACAGTTTTGCATTAGTAATTTGAGATTTAGGGCTATTCTTTAATTAAAT
>CAJWGK010000015.1 GCA_913030895.1 uncultured Flavobacteriaceae bacterium
AATTACTTTTTATTTTATTAAATATTATTTGAGCTTCTTCCTTGTGACCTAAGCGCATTTTGCATCCTGCTAATCGGTAAAGTATTGCAGATTGATCACTATATAATTGAAGGGCTTCTTGACACATTTGCATTGCAGCTCCCCATTCCTTGAGATGCATCTGAGCATCCATCGAAATGATCCAAGTTTTAAAATCGTGATTACCTAGTTCAATTGCAGTTTTACTGGCAATGGCTGCTTCTTCGTAAAAATTAATTTTAAAATGAATTTCAGCACTTTTTTTCCACAACTCTCTGCTGTCAGCGTTCGACTGAAGTGACTTTCTAACGTAATACTGAGCTTTGATGAAATCTTGATTTCTCACAAAATAATTGATCAATGCCACCCAACTTTTTTCATGATTGGGCTCTAGTTTAATAGCCTCCTTAAAATGCTGAATAGCTAAGTTATCGTTCCCCAGTTTTAAGTGACATTCTCCCATTCGATGATGAACAAATGCATTGGGGTCATTTATATCAAGGGCGTATTGATAGTTTTCTAAAGCAAGGTTTATTCGTCCCAATTTCTCCAATAACTTGCCTTTCTCGATGTAGGCTCCCGTAAACTGGTCATCGCTTATGATGGCAAATTCGAATGCGGACAAGGCTTCTTCCTGTTTGTTTATTTTGGTATATAATTTTCCCAATTGATGCCATGCAACTTCACTGTAAGGGTTGGTTTCTAAGATATCATTCAGTGTGTTGATCGCCTCTATATTCTCTTCTAATTGATCATAGCAATAAAGCAAATTATAGAGAGACTGATAGTCCATTGAATTTTCTGATACACATTTTAAAAAGAAATCTTTAGCCTTTATGTAATCCTCTAAAAAAAGGTACTCCATACCAATTAGACTCCAAACCTCAACTGGTTCTTCAGTTACATCAAGTGCTTTAATGAGCTGTTCAATCGCTTGAGGATGATCTTTTTGTTTGGAACAGATGTTTGCTCTTTGTAAAAAAATCTCTTCATGTTCGGGTGATAACTGTTCTATTTCTTCAAGTAGATCCTCAGCAGCGTTGAAAGCGCCGTCAAAAAGCAAAATTTCACTTTGCAACAACATCAGTTCAACGTTTTGCGGGTGTTGTTCCATTCCCATTTTTAGCGCTTTTTTTGCCAGACTAAATTCAGCGAAATCTATATAGTGGTGGATGATACTCTCAAATTCAACTGCATCAAAAAAAAGTACTTGGTTAGTTTTGAGCATCTGCTCAAACTTAGTTAGAGAAGGATTATTTTCCTCAGAGAAAGGGTTGAACATAAGTTTTAATTCTTTAAACTAAAGTTATCGAACAAAAGAGATTCATTTTGTGCTTTGAGCTATTGTTTTCAACAAAAATATTAACATCAAACTTGTTGTTCATCCAGTGTTTCACAGATTATTTGACACCCTAGAATAATTTGTTCGTCGCTTATTGTAAGAGGAGGAGATATCCTGATGGCATTTTTCTCCCATAACAGCCAAAAAAGCAGCAGTCCTTTCTTAATACATTGATGAACCAAATAATCTGCAGTCTCTGAGCTTTCGAAGATAGGAGCAAGCATTAGTCCAATACCTTGAATTTTTTTTATTTTAGGATGCCGAAGGTTTTTTCTAAACAACTTTTCCTTATGATTAATTGTTTTTACAATACCCGATTTCTCAATTTCATTTAACGTAGCCAGTGCTGAGGCAGCAATGACGGGGTTTCCTCCGAAAGTGGTAATATGTCCTAGTTTAGGATTGTATTCAAGTTCTTTCATTAGGGTTTTACTAGCAGAAAAAGCGCCGATTGGTAACCCTCCGCCAAGAGCTTTACCCATAACAACAATGTCGGGCTTAATTCCATAGTTTTCAAACCCAAACATTTTTCCTGTCCTCCCAAACCCTGGCTGAATCTCGTCCAAAATCAGCAACGCACCTACTTTTTCACACTTTCTTTTTACTTTTTTCAAGTAGTTCTTTTGAGGCTGTATGAATCCAGCTCCCCCTTGGATTGTTTCGAGCATCACAGCTGCGGTACTATCATTAATTTTTTCTAAATCTTTCTCATTATTAAAGGTGATAAAATCAACTCCAGGTAGCAATGGGCGGTAACCCTTTTTCTGTTCCTGATTTCCCAATAAGCTCAATGCCCCATGTGTACTGCCATGATATGATTGATTTGCTGCTATCAGGCCTGGTCTTTGAGTAACTCGTTTGGCAAGTTTTAAAGCCCCCTCAATAGCTTCAGTTCCAGAATTGGTTAAATAGACAACCTCTTGATTTTTCGGAAGTAGTTCTACAAGTTTTTTACAAAGTTCAACTGCAGGAGCTTGCGCAAATTCCCCATAGACCATAACGTGTAGGTACTTATTCGTTTGATCTTGTATCGCCTTAATGATTTTTGGATGACCGTGACCTAGTGGACAAGCGGAGACACCTGCAACAAAATCTAAATAGGACTTTCCATTTACGTCATATATATAACTTCCACTAGCTCGCTCTATTTCTAAACCGAGAGGATGTGGAGTGGTTTTAGCTTGATATTTTAAAAAGTCATTTAACATTAATCAAGGCTGTTTATTGAGGAAAGCATCTGGAGTCTTGATTTGTTCCAAATCTCTGGTTTGATATTGTTTGTCCTCCTCGCTAAATAAATCTGAAATTTCTTTGGGGCGCTCTTCCTCCCTCCAGATGAATCCTTTTAATTTTCTCTCATTTAAGGGTAAATCCTTGTCGGGAAATAATTTTCCGTCGGGGCTAACAAAAAATGTAATGTCTTCGATTTGATTGTCAACTGTGACCATTTTTAGACGGCTACAAGTTGTCTTATCGATTCCAATGAGTTCATTGTATTCATCTGAATACATATAATATACGACCTCGGTATTTTTGCTGATGTCTATTTCCCTTAATTCTCCTTCTTGGAATAGACCATCCAGAAGCCCCCCTTTAATTTGATTGAAGCCGGTATCACTTATGGAATCCTTCTCTATGATCCAACTATTTCCAACAATCTTCAGGGAGTCCAGTTTTTGAGTTTCCATGTCTGAGGTTAAAAAAATTTTGTCACCGGACATTTGACTTTTTCCAAACCACAAGACAGGATTACGGGCATTTTTTTGGCTTTCTGTAAAGATTTGACTTTCTTTCCGAGTCAGTGGTAGTTTGAGCATTTTGATTAAACCCGTGCTCTGATCAAGATGTAATGAGTCTGATTTACCTCTTAAATCTGATTTAAAAATTCTCACATCATAGAAGCCTCTTAAAATCTTTTTTTCTGACGGACCTGTTGCGATAAGCGTATCTGCATGGATAAATAATGAATCTTGATCTACAATATTGACCGCCATTGCTCTTCGGGTAATGATCGCAGAGTCTCTGGCTTTAAATATTTCCGCATAGTGACCGTTGATTACCGATTTATTAATCGTGTCAATTACACTGATATTGTTTGTAGCTGCGGCATAATCTTTTTCATTTTCAAAATAAAGACTGTCACCTCTTATCTCTTTATTATTGTAGAGAATAATTGCATTTTTTTGAAAATTACCTTTTTGTAGCTTGGTGTCATAAGCTCCCTTTTCACAATAAATATCATAATCTTCACCAATGATGGTTGTTTTTCCATAAAAGAAAGCCCTGTCACTTTCGGTGAAGTAATCCAATTGCTGTGATTTAAGTTGGTACTCGGGATCATTAATTTTAACGTTAGAGATGAATCTGTATTTTTTCTGGTCCATAAAGTAGATACCTCTATTACTGGTCAATTTTGTTTCCTCGTCCAAAATGGTTCCAAAAGTGTTGTAATATGCTTCTGAATTTGCACGATCGAGATATAGGGTATCTGTTTTCAAATTCATGTCTGGACGCTCTAACAGTACTTTTCCCCAAGCAATGGCCAGTTTTTTGTTACCGTCATATTCAATGTAATCGCAAGTCATTTTAAGTGAATCGCCTTGGGTGAAGACGACATCTCCGTTGGCTTTAAAAAAATTTTGTTTAGGATAGAAGTAGGAGATATTTGATTTGATCAGGGCGCCTTCGTGTAACAAATGGACACGAATATCATCTTTTTTAACCAGTATATTTGCTCCGGGAAATTTTTTCTGATCTTGCGTAGACCCACCTGCTTGAAGAATTTCAATAATTTTTGATTCTTCTTGAGCCATCATAGATTTGAAACAAGTCAACAAGACCAGTTGAATCACAACAAAATAAAATTTCTTTTTCACAGTAAAGTTTTACCGAGGCTAAATTAGAAAAACTACCTGAAAATGGTCTGTTTTCTATCTGGACCTACAGAGACAATTTTGATTGGGGTTTGAAGTTCCTCTTCCAGAAAGTCGATATATTTTATAAACTTTTTTGGCAGCTTGTCAACTTGATCAATTTCTGTGAGATCTTCTTCCCATCCAGGGGCATCTATATATTGTGGAGAAACAGATTCGGGTTGTATATCAAAGGGAAGGTAATCAATTACCCCATCTTCGGTTTTATAATGCGTACAAACTTTAATCTTATCTATACCTGAGAGCACATCTCCTTTCATCATCATTAATTGGGTTACTCCATTAACTTTAATAGCATATTTCAGAGCGACCAAATCGATCCATCCACACCTTCTAGGTCTACCGGTTGTAGCACCAAATTCGTGTCCCACCTTGGCGATTCGTTTTCCTACTTCGTCGAATAATTCTGTTGGAAAAGGACCGCTCCCGACACGAGTGGTATAGGCTTTAAAAATCCCAAAAACTTCTTTTATTTTATTGGGAGCTATCCCTAGACCTGTACATGCACCAGCAGCAGTTGTCGTAGAGGAAGTTACAAAAGGATAGGTGCCGAAGTCAATATCCAAAAGAGAGCCTTGTGCGCCCTCCGCCAAAATTTTCTTACCGTCAGCTTGAGCTTGGTGTAAGTAGTTTTCACTATCAACAACCTTACATTTTTTTAATATCTCTAATGCTTCAAAAAATGTTTCCTCCAATTCATTGATGTCAAATTCGAGAGCTGAATCGTAGAAATCCAGCATTTTCAAATGCTTTTCAACGAGGCTTTGGTAACGTTTTTTCCATGTTTTAGTGAATATGTCTCCTACTCGCATGCCATTCCTTCCAGTTTTATCCATATATGTTGGACCAATTCCTTTTAAGGTTGATCCAATTTTAGCTTTTCCTTTTGCGGCCTCCGATGCGGCATCAAGCAATCGATGGGTGGGTAGAATAAAATGAGCTTTTTTTGAAATAAGCAGCTTTGAAGCAAAATCAATATTGTAGGGTGCAAGATTGTCCAGTTCCTTCTTAAAAATTACTGGATCAATTACAACGCCATTACCTATTAAATTGATGGCTTTGGGATGAAAAATACCAGAGGGAATGGTATGAAGCACATGTTTTATGCCTTCAAACTCCAAGGTATGACCTGCATTAGGCCCACCTTGAAAACGGGCAATGATATCATAAGATTGCGTTAATACATCAACTATTTTGCCTTTACCTTCGTCTCCCCATTGGAGCCCTAACAATAAGTCTACTGACATTTAGATTACAGATTTGCTATTTTTTTTGGTGCCGTAAAAGTATAAAGAATGGTTGTGAATTTCGACATCAAAAATTTCCTCGATCGTTTTTTTAATATTTTGAATTCGGGGATCACAAAATTCTTTTACTTCACCTGAATCTGTGAAAATTATATGGTCATGTTGGCGGTCAAAGTAGGACTTTTCGTATTGAGCTTGGTTTTTTCCAAACTGGTGTTTTCTGACCAAACCACATTCAAGAAGTAGTTCTATGGTATTGTATAAAGTAGCACGGCTCACCCTATAGTTTTTATTTTTCATAGTAATATAGAGCGACTCTATATCAAAGTGTTCTTCACTATCATATATTTCATAGAGAATAGCAAACCGCTCGGGTGTTTTTCTATGTGCGTGCTTGTTTAAGAAGTTTACGAAAACTTCTTTTACAATTTCCTGATTAGACTTTTTGGTCTCCATATTGCAAATATAAGTCTTATATTATTGTCTCAATACTTTATCTATCCCTTTAAGCTTTAAAAGGTTGGATACCAAACGATTTAGTATGGTCTTATTTTTTACTTTAACGCTAATTAATCCAGTAAAAATTCCATCATCACTATCAAAACTGATTTTGTTGATGTTAACACTCATTTCATTGGAAATTAGTTGAGTCACATCGCTAACAATTCCCATATTGTCAATTCCAGATAGTTTTAATAAGGCAGTAAACTCATCTGAGGAAGAATCTTCCCATTTGGCTGAAATGATTCTGTAAGCAAAGTTAGATTGAAGAGACAAAGCATTTGGGCATTCTTTTTTATGAACCTTAACGCCTTCATTAACGGTGATAAAACCAAACACACGATCACCAGGAATGGGATTGCAACAGTTCGCCAAGTCATGTTTTAAACTTTCTCTCTCTTTCCCAAATACTAAGGTGTCAAAACGTTGTGTGATTTCTTCCTTATCATTTTTCTTGGTTTCTAATTTTTGCTTTCGGATTCTTTTTTTGAAAAAGTTGAGGAAAGTACTATTGTATTCATTGTAAAAAGCCTTGAGCTGTTTATTGTCAATTGTTCCTAGCCCTACTCGATAGAACAAGTCCAAACTGCTGTTAAGATTAAAATATCTTAACATGTAAGCAGTTGTTTTGTCGTTGAGATTAATTTTTAGTTGTTTTAGCTTTCTTCTCAGTGACTCTTTTCCATCTTCAGCAATTCTTTTTTTCTCCTCGTTTAGTGAGGACTTGATTTTAGATTTGGCTCTAGAGGTTTGTACAAAGTCTAACCAGTTAGCCGTGGGTTTAATGCTTTCTGAGGTAATAATTTCAACATGTTCACCACTTTTAAGGGTTCTACTTAGTGGAACTAATTTACCATTGACCCTTGCCCCTCTGGTTTTCATCCCAATTTCGGTGTGAATATTGAAGGCAAAATCTAAGGCAGTAGCTCCTTTAGGCAATGATTTAATGTCTCCAGTAGGAGTAAAAACAAAAATCTCTTTTGCGTAAAGATTCAACTTGAAATTTTCGACAAAATCAACTGGATTTTCATTGTTGTTTTCTAATACCTCTTGGAGTTTATCGAGCCAAGATTCAATACCGATATCTTTATGGTCTCCATGTTTGTATTTATGATGCGCAGCATAGCCTTTCTCGGCAATTTCATTCATTCGCTCAGACCTTACCTGAACTTCCACCCATTTATTGTCTGGCCCCATCACCGTAATATGCAATGCCTCATAGCCATTAGATTTGGGGGTAGTGATCCAGTCTCTTAATCGGGTAGGATTGGGGACAAAGTGATCGGTGACAATCGAGTAGATTTTCCACGCCAAAAACTTTTCATTTCTGTGGGTGCTCTGATATATCACACGGATAGCAAACTTATCAAACACCTTTTCAAAGGGTATATTTTGCCTAACCATTTTTCGGTTAATGGAATAAATAGACTTGCTTCTTCCTTTAATGTTATATTCTAGACCCTCTTCTCCGAGGGCATTTTTAATGATTTCTGAAAAAGATTTAATGTATGATCTCTGTTCTTCCTCACTTTCTACAATATTATTCCTAATAGACTCGTATCGGAGAGGCTCAGTGTATTTAAAACTCAGATCCTCTAACTCGGTTTTTATATTGTACAAACCTATTCTATGCGCCAAGGGGGCATATATGTAGAGAGTCTCAGAGGCTATTTTGAGTTGTTTGTGCTCAGGCATTGCGTCCATAGTTTGCATATTGTGCAATCGGTCAGCAATTTTGATGATGATAACCCTAATGTCATCATTAAGGGTCAAAAGTAATTTTTTGAAGTTTTCTGCTTGAAGAGAAATATCACTTTCTTTACTTAACTTGGATATTTTGGTAAGACCTTCAACAATTTTTGCAACACCCACTCCAAAGCTTTTTTCTATGTCCCCAAATTCATATTCAGTGTCTTCAACTACATCATGTAATAATGCAGAAGCAATGGAAGTTGCATCCAAACCGATTTCATGAGCGACGATTTTGGCAACGTTTATTGGGTGAAGTATGTAAGGTTCGCCTGTTTTTCTTCTTTGATTTCGATGTGCATGAACAGCAGTATCAAATGCAGAACGAATCAATTTTTTATCCTCATCTGACAGCGTTTGATAGCTGATTTGTAACAGTTCTTTATACTGCTTTGCTATCTCTTTGTTCTCTATTTCCTCACTTACAAGCATTGTAATAATAAAGGTACAGCAAACTTTTAATTCCTCAAAATCAATGTTCTAAGCAATGATAAATCAAAATTCCCGCTGAAACGGATAAATTAAGGGAGTCAATGGGAAACTGAACTGGAATTTGAACAATCATTTTAGCTTTTTTGATCCAAAGGTCATTTAACCCTAAATCCTCCGTTCCAAAAACTAGTGCCAAAGGCTTCTCGTATTTCACTCTTTTGTAGTGTTTGGCGCTATCGTTTAGGGCAGCTGCTATAATATTAAAGCTGTTTTTTTCTAAAAAAGATATTACATTTTCGGAGGTATTCATCGCTATGGGAATCGAAAATAACCCGCCAAGACTGTTTCTAATGATTTGCGGATGGTACAAATCTGTTTTGGGGTTGGCGATAATTACGGCATCCAGTCCTGCTGCTGCTGAGGTTCTTAACAAAGCACCTATGTTTCCAGGTTTCTCAGGTGCTTCCACCACTAATATTTGACTTTGATTGTTTAGAATTAATTGATCTAATTCATGATTTTTAGTCTTTGCAATCGCCAAAATATCTTCTGTACCAGATCGCATGCTTATGCGATCGAAGAGTTTTACCGAAAGCTCAAAACACTCAATTAAATCGCTATTAAATGATTCAATATTTGTGTCTTCCTTGTAAAAAATTGTTTCCAATTCATATCCCATCTCCAAGGCTCTGGAAAGTTCTCGGTTTCCCTCAATCACAAAGCGATGCTGTTTTTTTCTCTCTCTTGATTTTGACTTAAGGAGGATCAAGCGTTTTATGGTTGGATTACTACTGCTGCTGATATATCTCAATGGCTGCATTTTTTCAAAGATAAATGGTTTGGACTGAAAAAGCGGACTAAAACGCTTCGATATGTTCATGATAGTTAATGACTAGTCCCACCATTTTATTGTAACTTTTTATACCGCTTGACTGTCCATTTGCCTTCAAATAAGTGTCATAGGTTTTGTCGAAAATTACCTCAAACGGATTATCGTATTTTTCCCAAAATTCAGTTGCTTCTCTAAAATTTTTTAATACACCTGGATTAATCTTTTTTGCTAATTCATCTGCTTTTGGTTCATTCGCTTTGGATAGTTCTGAATAAAAGTACCTCAGAGCAAAAGTATAGCCAGCATATCTAATGAAGGGATTATCATTTTTTATGGCAGATCGATAGGCAATAAAATTAGCTTCTTTTTCGGAAGCATATCCCATTTGATGAGCGGTCTCATGGAGAAGGGTAGTGACCAAATTGAGGGTAGGCATCTTTGAATTTACCTGCGACTCAAGGGTAAGGGGGTTAAGATAACCAGCATAACCCATATAACTTAGAGGTAAGCTAAATAATGATTTTTTGACCTTTGATGATTCAATCGTCATGGCTGGTTGGGTCGGATGATGAACCCTCGTATTGTTTAAGAAAAAAGATTTTGAGTTAGTAGCTTTTACGGGCAAACTATCGCTGCTGACCAGTTCCTTATGTAATTCGTTTGCCTTTTTTATTAGTTGGTTCAGCCCATGTGTTAATTCATCTTCGCTATACTTAGTGGAGATGTTATATTGCTCACTAAGTGATTCTCTGTAATAATTAAATCCCCAACTCAGATGAAAAATCCATAAAACTAGTATTATTCCTGCTACAGAGTCATAAATAAATGACCACGGCTTAATCCACCAATGTTTTATTTTATTCTTTATCAGTCTTACACCAAACAGTATAAAAACTAAATACAATACATCACCATAGGAAAAGGGTAGTAGATCAAAAACCCATTGATGTAGCTTAAACACCCACGGATATAAAAATTGACTATAGTACTGCTCAGTAAAAGAGGGATTTTCTTTAGCATACTGGACCAATAACCATAGGGGTAGGGCGGACAACCACAAGGTCAAGTTTGCTCTTTTAAGCATTTTAACTGTTCCCGATAAGGGTGTTTTTAATTATTCTACTAAAGCAACTACTTCAACTTCGAAAATTAAATCTGATCGTGCAGGAATCATTCGGTTTCCAGACTCTCCATATGCCAAGTTGTAAGGTAAAAACAGTGTAGCTTTATCGCCAACGTTTAATAGTCTCAAGCCTTCCTTAAAACCTTCAATCATAGCTGCCTCCTCGTTAACATCGGCAGTAATAGGCTGATAAGCATCTGCTGCAAGTCTATTTGGATCCACCTTTTCGTATGTTTCTGCAACATTTAGCATACTGGTTTCTAATAGAACACCGTCACTAAAATATACGGCATAGTTAACGGACGCCATATAGGTTTTACTAACTTTTGGTCCATCCCCTTTTTCGGAGATAAAGTACTGTAATCCAGAAGCAGTTTTATTAGCTTTTGCTTTTTGATTTTCAAATTTTTCAACTGTTTTTTTGATGACTACCGCAGTTCTTTCTGCTGCTTCTTTAGCTGTTTTTTCTTTTTCATCAAAATAATTTGAGAAAACCAAAGGAGCATCAAATTTCTTAGCCTCACTTCCTTTTCGGATGATATCGACTTTGAAAATGGTATCATTCTGTGCGATGCTATCAACAACAGCTTGCCCATCAACAACTTTCCCGAAAACAGTGTGTTTTCCATCCAGCCAAGGAGTTTCATTATGGGTGATGAAAAATTGGCTTCCATTGGTTCCAGGTCCAGCATTCGCCATCGATAGAATCCCTGATTCGCTATGCTTTAGGTCAGTAAATTCATCATCAAACTGATAACCAGGACCCCCAGAACCTGTTGCTGTCGGATCTCCACCTTGAATCATAAAATCATTTATAACCCTGTGAAAGATTAATCCATCATAATACTTTTTACCTTTAAATTCATCGGAGACTTTTTGGTTATTACCTTCAGCAAGTGAGACAAAGTTCGCAACAGCTATCGGTGTTTTTTCCATTTCCAATTGAAGGACAATATCTCCTTTACTGGTTTGTAGATTAGCATATAATCCTTTTTCAAGACTTGGGTATTGATCTGAACATCCGATAATTAAAGCAGATATAAGCAATACAATGATTGTTATTTTTTTCATCTTATTGTTAATTTAATTTTTTTAATTTTAATAATTCAATCGTAAATCTGAGCGGTTGGTTCACCCCAATTTTTTCTCCATCTCCTTGATAACCAAAACAAAGGTAGGAAGGAAAAAGAAATACGGCAATATCTCCTGGTGTCAAGTATTTTACTCCTTCTCTAAGTGCTGGAATTAAATCTTCCTGATCAACATGAAATGATACAATGCCTAACTGCTCTTCATCGTAAAGTAAATTCTGATTCAAATCCTCAATTCGGTAACTAAAGGTAACGCGATCTCCTTTTACAGGTTTCAAATACTGATTTTCACCTCTTTGCTTGTAGGCGTACCAAAAACCTTGAGGCGTAGCGTTGTATTCAAGTTTTTTATCATTAGTGATTACTTGCTTAAAAAGCTCTTGCTCAATAGCCAATTTATTTTTATTTCGTTTTGCTGATTCTTTGAGAAAGATTTGTTTTTGCTTATTAACAGGCCGCCTAGGCTCTAGCTTAACACAACCTAAAGCCAAAGTAATTAGAGACATAAGCATCAGCATTCTAATCATAAAGCTGTGTTTTAATAGCTGCTACAGCACTTAGAAAATTAGACTCAGTTTGTTGCAGCGAAGTACGCGAAACACCTCCTGCTGCATTTAAGTGCCCGCCTCCATTGAAGTAGGTTTTTGCGAACTGATTGACATCAAAGTCACCTTTGGATCTGAATGACATTTTGATGATTTTTTCTTGATCATTTTCTATCATAATGACAGAAAAAATGATGCCTTCTAGGCTCAAGCCATAATTTACAAATCCTTCGGTATCACCTTTTTTAAAATTATTTTGATTGAGTTCTTTCTGAGATAAGGTGATATAAACTACCGGTAAATGATCAATTTTTTTTAGGTTGCTCAGGGCAGTTCCTAAAAGTTGCATTCGATCAAAAGTATAGCTATCATATATTTTTTGATGAATTTCACTGTGATCCGCTCCTTTTTCAATAAGACTTGATACAACTTGATGGGTTTTGGCTGTTGTGGAGGGAAATCTAAAAGAACCAGAGTCAGTCATAATCCCAGTATAAATACAGGTGGCTATTTTTTTATCGATAAGCTCTTCATTGAGATTAGACAGCAGATTGTACACCATTTCACAGGTTGAACCCATTGTTGGTTCGGAATAGGTTATGTCGGCATAATCGGAAGGGTTTTCATGGTGGTCAATCATGACTTTAAAGGCATCACTTCTGTTTACAATATCTTCAAGTTCATCTATTCTGGAAAGGTCGTTGAAGTCTAGCGTAAAAATAATATCAGCCGATTCAATCAGTTCCTTAGCATCTTTTGCTTCATTGGTGTATTTGATAATTTGATTTTGACCGGGCATCCAGTTTAAAAAACTGGGGTAATCATTGGGGGAAATCACATGAGATTTATGTCCAATTTTATTGAGAAAAAAATTAAGAGAGAGCGTGCTTCCAAGCGCATCACCATCGGGGTTTTTGTGTGGAATTACAACAATTTTTTTGGAGCCATTGAGAAGCTGTATAAATTCTTCTAGTATGTTTTTTTTCATTGGCTCAAATATACCAAAATTTAAATCTTGTCCTTTGGCAGTGATTAATGATTTCTCAATTTAACAAGTGCTGTAAGACAAACGATAACATTTTTTATAAATTTGCACCACAAAAAAAATCATATGATTTCGAACCGAACTTTCACGATGATAAAACCTGATGCAGTAGAAAAAGGTTATACCGGTGCAATTTTAAATAAAATCAATGCTTCTGGTTTTAGGATTGTTTCTATGAAAATGACCCAATTATCACGACGGGATGCTGAACTATTTTATGCGATTCACAAGGATCGTCCCTTTTTCGGCGATTTGGTAGCCTTCATGTCTAGAGGACCAATTGTAGCAGCTGTATTGGAAAAAGATAATGCTGTCAATGATTTTAGAACACTGATTGGGTCTACCAACCCAGAGGAAGCAGCAGTGGGAACGATCCGAAAACTCTATGCTAGCTCGGTTGGAGAAAATGCAGTTCACGGCTCAGACAGCGATGAAAATGCAGTAATTGAGAGTCAATTTCATTTTTCAGGAAGGGAAATGTTTTAACGGAAAATTATTTTTTCTACTAATGCAACTCCAAGTTCCTCATTCATCATTCTAATGATTTTTTCCTTGCCATAAGTCAATTCCTCTCTAAGTGGAGCACTGTTTAGAGAGATGGTGAGTACCTTGTTTTTTAGGATAATTTTTTCGGTATAACGATTAATATTTTCGCCCATCAATTGACTCCATAATTCATTGACTTTTGCATTGGCGATACCTGCTTTAAGTGCCTTGGACTGCGTAATATCATCCAAAACCTTTCTTAAACTTTGGGGTTCGAATTTTCTTTTTGGTGATTTCATCAATCTAAAGCGTTATCAAATTTGACGTAATGATATTTTTTTTCTGAGTGTTCCAAAACCAATTCTTCCTCATTCAATTTAATGATTTTTTCGCGCCATTGATCCCACTGGGTTTCAAATTGAACGTAACAATCTGAACCCTCATAAACTACAGTAAAGGGATTTTGGTCATTGGTGACAAAAAACTTGTTGTCAATCAATGGTTGTACCTTTTTTCGCAATCCTTTCCCTTTCTCCAGCGAATAATGATCTATCAGCTTGGTCAGTCCTTTGGGGCGAAAAGTTTCGTTCTTTTGGGTGATAAAATTGATTCTCCAGTAGCCATTTATAAGGGCTAAATCCGATTCTTCAATTTTTGAATTGCACCCACTGACAAGGATAAGTGTAACAAAAAGTATCCAACTGTAAATCCTCATCTAGTTTAGGTTAAAAATTTCATATTCGGATGATGTCATGGCTAATGCAGCTTTAATCCTATCCTCGTGGGTATCAGAGATAAATATTTGTCCTAAATTTTCATTTTCGAATAGCTGAATCGTTTGGGTTACCCGATTTTGGTCTAGTTTGTCAAAAATATCATCCAATAAAACAATTGGGTTAATTCCAGCAACCTTTTGAATAAAATCAAATTGAGCTAGCTTCAAAGCAATAAGAAATGTTTTTTGTTGTCCTTGACTACCAAACTTTTTGATGGGTACACCTGTAATTTCAAAATCCAAATCGTCTTTATGAATACCAACAGTACTGTATTGAAGTACTTTGTCTCTTTCTAAATTTTGAGACAGTAAATCCTCTAGATTATTTTCATTTAAGTCAGAGTGATAGCATATATCTACAGATTCTGCACTTGCACTAATACTATTGTATCGCTTGGTGAAAATTGGAATAAAAGCTTCCAAAAAAGTCTTCCTTTTCTCATGTATCGGTTTCGAAAGCTCGATCATTTGGTGATTGTAAATTTCCAAATTGGCTGCATCAAAAGTTCTATTGATTGCAAAATATTTTAGTAGTGCATTTCGTTGAGCCAGCGTTTTATTATAATCAACAAGACTTTTGAGATAACTTTTATCTGTTTGTCCAATAACACCATCTACGAATTTTCTGCGTGTGCTGCTGCCCTCAATAATTAAATCACGGTCTGCAGGAGAAATGATCACCAACGGAATTAGTCCAATGTGGTCAGCAATTTTATCATAGACTTTACCATTTCGTTTAATGGTCTTCTTTTGTCCTCTTTTCAGGCTACAATTGATTTTTTCCTCTTTGCTTTTTCTTTCAAATCGACCTTCAATTACAAAAAACTCCTTATCAAACTTTATGTTTTGCAAACTTGAGGGATTGAAGTAACTCTTAGTGAAGGCCAGATGATAGATGCTGTCCAAAATATTGGACTTTCCAATACCGTTATTACCAATAAAACAATTGATGGGGGCTTTAAAATCAAACTTTGAAGCCTCAATATTTTTATAATTAGTAAGCGTTAATTGTTTCAGAAACATTTGTGCAAATATAGTTTAGCTTTGAAAGTAAAAATAAAATTTGTGCTAATAACAACAATAGTTTTCCATTAATTAAGTAGTTTTTGGTTTTGGCACAAAAAAGATTAATTTTGGAGACTTAAAAAATCAGACATGGCAACCTATAAAAAGAGAGGTTATAAAAAATCCATAACCCCTAGTGCAGAAAATCAATCAAACACAGAAAGCACTACTGCTGAAGTCTTTGAAACTTTAGATAGCACTGCCTCCAAAACCGAGGAGTGGGTTTCCAAATACCAAAACTTTATTTTGATAGGTATCAGTGTGATTGCTTTGTCTGTTCTCTCCTACTTGGGATATAAAAGCTATATTTTGGAACCGAAAAAATTAGAAGCTGTAAGCGAATTAAGTCAGGCACAATACTACTTCGAGCTTGCAGTTAACAGTCAAGAATCTGATTCTTTATTTAAGCGTGCATTAAATGGAGGAGAGGGTAAATATGGATTTCTAGATATCATAGACAACTATGGTGGTACACCCGCCGGGAAGTTAGCTACTTACAGTGCTGGAATGGCATACCTCAATTTGAAAGATTATGCAAAGGCAATTGACTATTTAGATAATTTCAAATCAGATGATATCATGTTAAAAGCCCTTGCCAAAGGTGCTATTGGTGATGCATTTGCTCAAATAGGGCAACCCGAAGAAGCTTATGAATACTATGTCGCAGCTTTTCAAGCTAGCGATAATCTGTTTAGCGCACCCAAATACCTATATAAAGCTGGAATGTTAGGGGCAAACCTAGGTAAAAATAAAGCTGCTTTAAATTATTTTAGGCGCATCAAGTCCGATTATCCAGATGCTGCTGAAGCTGACTTGGTGGACGTACAAATAGGCCGTTTAGAAAACCTTTAATATAATGGCTTCTGCCAACAACAATCTTTCCGGTTACGATGCATCGAAAGTCCCTAATGGGCAAAACTATCGCATTGCAATTGTAGTAGCCGAGTGGAATATAAGTATTACAGACAATCTTTACCAAGGTGCAAGAAAAACCTTACTTGATCATAATGTTCAATCAGAAAATATTGTAAAAGTTGATGTGCCTGGAAGTTTTGAATTAATTTATGGGGCGAGTAAAGTTCAGCGTCAAGGGTTTGACGCAGTTATTGCGATTGGATCTATCATTCAGGGGGAAACAAGACATTTTGAGTTTATCGCAAATGCTGTATCTCAAGGAATTAAAGATTTGAACCTCAATGGTAAGGCGCCAGTAATTTTTTGTGTTTTGACCGATGACAATATAGAACAGTCTAAGGCGCGTAGTGGAGGTGAAATGGGTAATAAAGGCATTGAGGCTGCAGTGACTGCACTGAGAATGATCGCGCTCTAATTCTTTCTCTCTATTAAATATCAAACAGCGATTGCTTATTGACTTGCTTTAATTAAATTTGATAAGGTTTTTACCAATTTTCAATCCGTTGATAAACCATGAAGGTCAACTTATTCAAGCTTAGAAAAAATCGAAGATTTAATTATACTCCACGATACTATAGAGGTAAAGATGGGGGTAATATCTATGATTTTGATTCTAAGTTCTCAAAGTACAGAGATACTTACAATAAAAACGATTTTGGTCAGCAATGGCAGGAGGCGAGACAGCAAATGAGAACCCGAAGTAATCGAGGTCTCTCCGCGAGGTTATTGTTTATTATTATTGCTTTGTTACTTGCATTCTTGTATGTTATTGATTTTGATTTGACCATTTTTACTGGACAGAATTAATGGCTGATATCATTTCACTTTTACCGGATCATGTTGCCAATCAAATTGCTGCGGGAGAGGTTATTCAAAGACCTGCATCTGTTGTCAAAGAGTTATTAGAGAACGCTATTGATGCAGGAGCACACCAAATTCAGTTGTTGATTAAAGACGCTGGAAAAACCATGATCCAGGTAATTGATAATGGTACGGGGATGTCCATAACTGATGTTCGTTTGGCTTTTGAACGACATGCAACCTCAAAGATCAAATCTGCAGATGATCTTTTTTCTATTAGTTCAAAGGGCTTTAGAGGAGAGGCATTGGCATCTATCGCAGCTATAGCTCATGTTGAGGTGCACACCAAAACAGAAGGCGATGAAATAGGTACCTGTCTAAAGATTTCAGGAAGTGAGGTCAACGATCAGGAGGTTTCTGTCGTGCCAAAAGGAACTTCTATCGCAGTTAAGAATTTATTTTTTAATGTCCCTGCCCGAAGAAATTTTCTCAAGTCAGACAAAGTAGAATTACGTCATATTATTGATGAGTTTCATCGTGTAGTGCTTTCTCACCCTGAAGTAAAATTTCTTTTTTTTCAAAATGGTTCTGAATTATTTTCCATTCCAGTAAGTAATTTCAGAAAGAGAATTGCAAATGTTTTTGGTAATAAAATTGAAGAAAAACTAATTCCTGTCGAAGAAATGACCAGTGTAGCCGGTCTTGAGGGTTTTGTAGTTAAACCAGAATTTGCAAAAAAATCAAGGGGTCAGCAATTCTTTTTCGTTAATCGAAGGTTTATTAAAAGTCCTTTTTTACATCACGCTATTTGCAATGCTTTTGAGGGTTTAATTAGGGATCAATATCATCCAGGTTATTTTTTACATATACAGATTGATCCCAAGACAATTGATATTAATATTCATCCTACTAAAACTGAAGTTAAGTTTGAGGAAGAACAGCATCTTTATGCGATAATCAAGTCCATGGTCAAGCATAGTTTAGGAATGTTTCAGGTCACCCCAGTTTTGGATTTTGACCGTGATCCAGGACTTGATACCCCTTACTCATTGCAACAAAAGAACCCGAAGCAGATGCCTTCAGTGGAAATCGATTCTAGCTTTAATCCATTCAACCAAGGGGGTAAAAGTCAAAACAAAGTTGCTAAAAGTTCGTGGGAGACTTTATATTCGGGATTGGACATCCCTGCTTCGCCGATAAACACCGATGAGGAACTAAAACTGGCAATTGAACAAACACCAAAGGTTTTTCAGTTATTTAAAAAATATATTGTCACCACCACCCGCTCAGGACTTTTGATTATCAACCAACATCGCGCACACAAAAGAGTGCTTTATGAAGCTTTTTTGACAAGTATTACCAAAAAAAATATCAATAGTCAACAGCTGATGTTTCCCAAAGAGATACTCTTATCCAACGACCAAATAGCCTTGTTCAAAGAGTATGATGAGAATCTAAGTGCAATGGGCTTTATTGTAAAGAGACAAAAAAACAAATTGACCATAACCGGAGTACCTTCCATTTGCGAAGATAGCCAGGTAGGGCAGTTATTTGAAGATGTGCTTGCCTCAACTGAATCTTCAGAACATTTTGATAGTTTTAGTCAGGGGGATTACATTGCTAAACTTATGGCAAGATCACTTTCGATAGCAACCAACAAATCGCTATCTACTCTGGAACAACAGGCATTAGTTGATGATCTTTTTGCATGTAAAGAGCCACTTACCTGTCCATTTAATCGTAAGATTTTTATTACTTTAGATAAAGAAGAATTAGATAAGAAATTGAATTAATGCGTAATATCACTGAAACAGTAAAGCATCTGCTGATCATTAACGGAATTTTTTTCTTAGCCACGCTCACAATAGGTAACCAGGTTTATGATTGGTTCGCTTTACATTATCCTTCTAATCCAAAATTTCAATACTGGCAGCCCATAACTCACATGTTTATGCATGGAGATATTTCGCACATTTTTTTTAATATGTTTGGCCTTTGGATGTTTGGTACCCCTTTGGAGCAAATGTGGGGTAAGCAGAAATTCATATTTTTTTATGTTTCAACGGGTCTCGGCGCAGCCGCGTTGCAACTGATATTGTATTATTACCAAGTCGATATTGTCAATTCCTCGCTTGCAGAATTTGGATTATCGGGTTATGAAATATCACAATTTTATGAAACTGCTCAGTTACCTACTCGAGCTATAGATCAGATCGGTGAAGGGAGCCTATCTAAGGGTTTTAATGCCTACCGTTCTGTGATGGTTGGGGCATCAGGAGCGCTCTATGGTGTTTTGGTTGGCTTTGCAATGCTGTTTCCCAACGCTCAATTAATGCTATTGTTCCCCCCAATACCCGTAAAGGCGAAGATATTAGTTCCTATTCTCATACTTGCAGACCTATTTTTTGGTTTCTCTTCCTACTCCATTGGTCCAATTGCCCACTTTGCGCACGTGGGAGGAGCACTTACGGGGCTTGCAATGATGTGGTACTGGAAAAAAAAACAGTTTAAAAATAATCGTTGGGATTTATGAACACATGGGACAATTTGCGATATCGACTCGCTACTTTTTCCATTGCGGAAAAACTCATTTTAATTAATGCCCTATGCTTCGTCCTTCCCATGTTGCTCAATACTGTATTTTTTTTATTAAAAATACCTTCGGGTGCCTATATGAATTGGCTTCAGCTGTCCCCGAATTTTGAGACCTTTATAACCCGCCCTTGGACCTTGATCTCTTACAGTTTTATTCACAGTGGTTTTTTTCATCTACTATGGAATATGTTGTTGCTTTTTTATTCAGGTCGATTATTACTCAATCTTTTTCCAAATAGAATTTTCATCAATAATTACTTCCTCGGGGTTATCACTGGGGGCTTAGTTTTCATTTTGAGTTACGCACTTTTTCCGGTGTTTAAAGGAATTTATCCACCTATGATTGGAGCTTCTGCTGGCGTGATGGCAGTTTTTATTTTTATTTGCACTTACACTCCTGAACAGGAAATAAGGGTTTTGTTTTTTAATGTTAAACTAAAATATCTGGGACTGGTGTTTTTCTTTTTAGATGTTATCCAGATCCCTTATGGAAATGCTGGAGGACATCTGGCTCACATTGGTGGGGCAATACTAGGTTTTTTCTATGCTAGACAGTTAACTAATGGTCGAGATATTGGTAGTGGATTTGAGCGAGTTTGGAAATCCTTATTTTTTAAAAAACAATTGAAAACTGTTTATAAAGCTCAGGGAAAACCTAAAAGTAACAAGGTGAAAAATGATAGTGTTGACCGACAAAAAAAAATTGATACTATCTTAGATAAAATCAGTAAGTCCGGATATGACAGTCTTTCCAAAGATGAAAAAGATTTTCTTTTTAAATCAGGAAAGGAATAAGTCAACTTAAACGTCCTTTAAAATTTTAGCACCATGAAATTAAATTTTCTCAGTAAATTTTTGATGTTTATCAATCTATTACTGTTGATTATTCAGCTTTTTTTGATGGGAACTTTTGGAGGGTTTTTTCAATACCCTTTTTTAAACCTTATGGTTCCAGTTGTAGTTTTAATCAACTTTCTGTTCTTTATTTTTTGGATTTTCAGATTTAAATGGCCTTTTTTATTATTTATATTTTCTTTTCTGATTGGTTTCGCTGAGTGGGAACGTCTATACAAATTACCTAACAACGCCATAGCGGTTTCAAGTGGGCTTAAAGTGATGAGTTTTAACGTTCGTTTATTTAACAGTTATAATTGGATGGATAAAAAAAACGTCCCTCAATCTATTACATCGTTTATTAATGAACACAGCCCAGATATTGTTTGTTTACAAGAATTCTCAAAAGAGTTTAGCCCGATGTTTACCAACTATCCACACAACTACACTGAATCTTCTAGAAAAAATGGTCACAATGGACTTAGTATTTTATCTAAATACCCGTTATCTAATAAAGGTCTTATAGCTTTTAAAAACTCCAACAATAGCGCAATCTATGCTGAAATTCAATACAAAAGAGACACCCTAAGGATTTACAATGTTCATCTTGAGTCATTGAGAATCAACCTTCAAGACACTCTTTTTACTAAACAAAGCTCACAAAAATTCATCAATCGTGTGACCGATGTAATAAAAAAACAGGAAATTCAGATGGAAAAATTTCAAGTGGTAGAGCAATCTAACAACCACCCATCCGTCATTTGTACAGATCTTAATAACAATGCTTTTTCAAAGGTATATGAGGGGATTAAAAAAAATAGGATTGATGCTTTTTCTATTGCGGGAGATGGTTTAGGAGCCACTTATAATCTGGCTTATTTCCCTTTCCGTATCGATTTTATTTTCGTTGACCCCAAAATGAATGTTATTGACTTTAATACGCACGATGTCTCCCTTTCGGATCATAAGCCCATCAGCGCAATTTTGACTTGGAAATAACTAAAGACTTATTTTACTCAAATAATCAAGACTCTCAGGTCCTACATTGAAAATCAAATCCAAAATACTTAAGTTACTTATAAACCCATATTTTGAATCAAATACTTGGCGATAAACAGGTGTTTTGAAAACCTTTTTTTCCTTGGCATTGAGTAATTCCAAAGATTCGTTAATCTCATTTTTAGCCAGATTTATCTTTACATCAGCGTTCAATAGTGATAGAATTTTTTTTATCAAAGCGATATTAAAATCCATTAATTTTTCTTCCTTTTCATGAAAAAAGGAATACAAATCGTCTTCATAAAACTCAAAAAAAGGAGAGGACCTATATGAGGCCTCAAAAGATTTCCAATGATCTTTTTGCCATGAGGATTGATGATGAATAGTAACATCACCGTCCAGCTGGTGTTCATTATTTTTATTGTGAACAATCGGTATGGTTAACTTAAGCTTTCCGTTTGCTCCATAAATTTCCGTGCGGTTCCGATAAGTTTGTTTTTGGTAGTGACCGGATAGAACAAAAGCGATTTCTTTTTGGGCAATAATCCATGCCATATATTTAATAGGGGGGAGATAGGCTGGACAGACCCCAACAATCATTTTTTCAGATTTTTATTTTTTCTTTTTCGGAAATAGACAAAGCCTTGCCAAATAACAATAATTGCGACAAAGTAAGGGAAATAAGAAACGCGTTTACCTTCACCTCCGACAGTTGTAAATACTCTATCCCACCTGACTTTCCAATTAGAGATACCATCGTTAATTCCGTCTATACTAAACCAAATAAAAACGGGTTTTCCAACTATGTGATCTTCAGGAACAAATCCCCAGAAACGGCTGTCCTCCGATCGGTGGCGGTTATCTCCCATCATCCAAAAATAGTCTTGTTGAAAGGTGTATTTCGAAACCTTTTCGTTGTTTATTAAAATCTGGTCTCCTTGTGTTTTCAGACTATTACCCTCATAATCGACAATTATTTTCTTGTAAAGGGGCAAATTGGACAAGCTGAGGTCAATTGTTTGACCATTAGCTGGAATTTTTATGGGGCCAAAATTATCTTGATTCCAATCAAAGGGAATTTTGTTGGGGAAGAAATTTGTATTGGGTGTTTTGATCTTTTGATTTCGTTTTACGATACTGTCTATCCAATCTTGTTTAGCAATTTTATTGGCCTGTTTTACTGTTAGATTAAGATCTTTAGATTTTTCCAATACCTCACTGACCTTGAGCCCTAGTGACCTAACCAAATCAATTGGCAGTCCAGCTTCACGAGTTATTACTACAAAATTATTTGTACTGTTACCGCTTCTGCCCACCAGATAGGGGGCAAGTTTGTCATAGCTATTCTGGGTAATGTTTTCTATGCGATATCTGCGATAGAAATCTGAAACTCCCAATTCATAAAGTCTTCTAGATGAAACCCCTTTATCATTATAAGCTGTAAAATTGTATTGAACTCTTGCTCGATCGGGTAGTTCATTTTTTTTCCCATCAATATGAACAAAACCATCTTTTATTTCAAGTTCATCGCCAGGTAAACCAACACACCTTTTGACATAATTTGATTTCTTATCAATAGGCTTTTTAACAGCGGCTTCTTTTACAAAAAACTGCCTTACGGTATCTGCTGGCCAGTTGAACACTACGATGTCATTTCTTTTGATCTTTTGCAACTTGGGAAATCGCATATAAGGTAACTGCGGTTTTTTCAGATAAGATCGTGTTTTTAGTACTGGTAGTGTGTCGTGAACCATAGGAAAAGCAACGGTTGTTGAAGGAATCCGCGCGCCGTAGTGAAATTTACTAACAAATAGAAAGTCACCGATCAATAATGATTTTTCAAGTGAACCAGTAGGAATGATATAAGGCTGAAAAAAATAATTATGAACAAATGTGGCTGCTGCAATAGCAAAAACAATAGAACCAATCCATTCACTAAATGCTGATCTGGTAATCAGATTTTTATCAGCTATATACTTTGGGTTTTTTTGGTAGTTGATAGGGTAGAGGTAAAAACCTAACGAAAGAATCACCCAAAGCCCATCCATGGGCTTGTTTTTTCCAAAGTGTTTTGCCGTATCGATCCATAGAACCATAAACATCAAAAGATTAATCACTGGGAGGAACAAAAGTAATACCCACCATTTGGGTCTATGGAGTATTTTTAATAATACAATGGCATTATAAATGGGCACGATTGCTTTCCAGGGGGCTTCTCCAGCTGCCCTGTAAAGCTTCCAAGTTCCTAAGAAATGAACCAATTGAATAAAAAGAAAAAATAAAAGCCACTGAAATACAGTCATCCTGATTATAAGTTTAGAACATCATTCATATTAAAAATCCCTTTTTTATCAGCAATCCACTCGGCTGCTATGACAGCGCCCAAGGCGAATCCCTGCCTATTAAAGGCTTCGTGTTTGATGGTGATTGCATCAATTTTGGAAGCGTACTCAATGGCATGTGTACCTGGTACTTCCCCCTCCCTTATTGATTTTATGAGCAATTCGTCTTCAGCTGCATTATCTAAGCTCCACTTAGTCAAATCAGCATTTTCAATGATGTCCTCAGCGAGTGTAATGGCAGTTCCACTCGGCGCATCCAATTTGTGAACATGATGAGTTTCTTCCATTGAGGCTTTGTAGTCTGTTTGGTTTTGCATCATTTTCGCCAATAGTTCATTGAGTTTAAAAAACAGATTTACTCCGATACTAAAGTTGGAGGCGTACAAAAAGGCGGTATTGTTTTTTAAAGCAACTTGCTTTACCTCCTCAAAAGCATCCAGCCAGCCTGTTGTTCCACAGACAACAGGGATTGCACTTTCAAGAGCTGATGTGATGTTCTTGACTGCTGCTTGTGGAATACTGAAATTAATCGCAACATCTGATTGGTTGAGTCTACCCTCGTTAAAATTCTTATCTATTTTAGATACAATTTCGTGGCCTCTATCTTGAGCAATTTTTTCAATTGCTTTTCCCATTCGACCGTATCCTAATAGTGCTATTTTCATTTAAAAACTTTTAAATTTTCACCAAAACTTTCAATCCCACATTGGTGTCTGTGCCTAAAAAATCGGATTCAAAGTGAGGTTTCACACTCAAATTGTCTTTTACGTTAAATTGCATTAAATGGGCACTTACGTTGGCATCCAAAATATTTAACATATAAGTGCCTAATATAAAGAGAAAAGACATATCTCTATAATTTTTGTGAAACTTCATCCCTTCAATCAATTTGTTTTTATCAGGTATAAGTGTAATAAACTCGTCGTCCATATATCCTGCATTTCTTCTTTTATAAGCGGTTCTGTATCGGCTTAGTTCATCTTGATTATAAACATAACCGTAAACTGAGGCGCCGATAGCAGCATAGACAAGAGGAAGTTTCCAAGTTTTTCCAATATATATTTGACCTAATCCAGGAAGAATTGCGGAGTAAAAAGCAGCTCTGGAGGGCGTTAGGGGGTCTTCAATCAGGCGTTGTTTTCGGCTTTTTGGAGTCTCTTTGGGGAGTTCTTGAGCAAGAAGTTGCAGGTTGACTATGAATAAAAACAATATAAAGACCCTAGTCTTCACGTTTAATTTTTTTAATTAAATATTTTAAATCGTCATGAGAGTTAAAGTGAATTTGAATAGAACCCTTCCCCTCAATATTTCCTTTAATGGATGTTTTTGAATTTAAATAATTTTTAAGTTCAGCTTCCAGTTCGGAGTAAATCTCCGCCAATTTTGGTTTTGATTTTGTGTTCGATTCCTGTGACTTAAATTTTTGAACCAGCTTTTCGGTATCTCTTACAGATAGACCGAGTGAAATTACTTTTTCGTAAACTTCCAATTGCTTGTCTTGCTCCTCGATATTAATTAATGCTCTTCCATGTCCCATAGATAAAAAACCGTCTCTGATTCCAGATTGAACGATGGGATCTAGCTTTAGTAGTCGCATGTAATTTGCAACGGTTGATCTTTTTTTACCCACACGTTCACTTAATTGGTTTTGAGTAAGTTTTATTTCTTCGATCAGCCTTTGATAGGAAAGTGCAATTTCGATTGGATCAAGTTCTCTCCTTTGGATATTTTCTACCAAAGCCATTTCTAATGTCTCTTGATCATTCGCGATTCTTACATAAGCGGGAATGGTTTCTAATTTCAGTAATTTCGCTGCTCTGAACCTTCGTTCACCGGAAACAAGTTGGTAGTTATTTAAACCTAACTTCCTTACAGTAATAGGCTGAATTATTCCAAGTGATTTAACTGACTCGGCCAATTCCAAAATTGCTTCTTCATTAAAATTTGTTCTAGGCTGAAATGGGTTGACTTCAATTTTTTTTAAATCCAGATCGATGATGTTACCGACTACCCTGTCTGCATTGCTGTCACTGATTGATCTGATTTCATTTTGAGGATCATCTAAGAGAGCGGATAGTCCTCTACCCAATGCCTTTTTTTTATTTTTCTTAGCCATCAACAGTTTGTTTTTTCTTCTTTTTTAAGATCTCAGTGGCAAGGGACAAATAATTTTTTGCACCTCTACTGGTGGCGTCATAATCAATGATATTTTCGCCAAAACTGGGGGCTTCACTTAATTTAGTGTTTCTCTGAATTATCGTTTTAAAAACCATCTTTCCAAAATGTTTTCTCACTTCCTCAACTACCTGATTAGACAATCTTAGACGAGAATCATACATTGTCAATAATAGCCCCTCAATATCGAGATCTTTATTGTGAATTTTCTGAACACTTTTTATGGTGTTCAACAGTTTACCTAAGCCTTCTAAGGCAAAGTATTCACATTGAATCGGTATTACAAGAGAATGTGCCGCCGCAAGAGCATTAAGAGTAATCAACCCAAGTGAGGGTGCACAGTCTATAATGATGTAGTCGTATAAATGATAAACAGGAGCTAGTGCCTCTCGCAACATGTACTCCCTGTTTTTTTTGTCTACCAGTTCGATTTCAGTGGCGACCAGGTCTATGTGCGAAGGAATTAAGTCTAGGTTTGCAGTGCTGGTTGATAAAATGGTGTCTTCCACCTTTGCGGTATGCTCAAGCAGTTGGTAAGTACCTAACTTTTGACTTTTCACATCAATTCCCAGACCTGAGGTGGCATTAGCTTGAGGATCAGCATCTACCAAAAGTATTTTTTTCTCCAGAATAGCAAGGGCAGCAGCCAAATTAACCGCCGTGGTGGTTTTACCAACACCGCCTTTTTGATTTGCAATTGCTAAGATTTTGACCATTACGAATTAGATGAAATTTGGACAAAAATACAATTAAAATTAGGGGTTAAAAAATAATACTGAAATTTGATTACTCAAAATTTAGTTTAATTTTTTTAATCCTGTACTATCCTCAAATTCCACATAAAAAATTGTTTCGTTTTCTTTCTTATGACCATAATTTTCTCTGGCGAAATGCTCTAGACTGTCTTTGTTGCTCAGTTGTTGAAGACTTCTTTTGTCTTGATCAATAATATTAATTAATGCCTTTTTTTGTTCCTCGAGCTTTTCAATCTCTTGATTTAATTCATTGTGGATTTTTAGAGAATGGGTATCCAAGAAAATCATCCAAATGACAAATATTAGGAAAATTGCGATGTAGAGATAGCGATATATTTTTTTTAAAGGCATACCTAAATTTAAGGCTTATTCTGTTACCTGCGCTATACGTTCTATCGTTATGATATCATTTGATTTATTTCCCCAACTATTGAGGATGTAGTTCATTACGTCGGCGATCTCCTCGTTGTCTAGGCCTTGATTTGCCATCACGCCATCGTATTCTTCATCATTAACTACAATAGGGCCACTTAAACCGTATTTTATTCCTTTAATACTCAAGTCGATGTTGTTCAAAAGGTAGTCAGAGTTTGCCAAAGGAGGAAAGACACCAGAAACGCCCTCACCTGTATCCAAGTGACATTGAAGGCAAAAATCTTGATAGATTTCAGCACCGTCACTTATACTTTGTTCAAGTGGCTTATTTTGTTGAAGCCATGAAAATTGCATCAATAGTAAAGCACAAAAAGTGATTAAAATTAGTTTCATTATTTTTTTATGACTTTTAAGATACCTTTGCCGTCTACACCTATATATAAATAACCGTCTGGACCTTCTTTGACATTACGAAGTCGCCCTATATCTACTAGGATTTTTTCACGTTTGACAACTTTTCCTCTTTTTAGAATTAAATGCTCTAAATACTTAAATTTTAACGAACCGACGAATAAGTCTCCTTTCCATTTCTTGTATACTCCAGAAGTTGAAAATGCCATTCCACTAGGAGCAATAGAGGGAACCCAGTAGTAAATGGGCTGCTCCATATTTGGCATCGCTCTTTTGTCAGTAATGGGCGTACCGCTGTAATTGATACCGTAAGTGATTACTGGCCATCCATAGTTTTTACCTTTTTCGATAATATTGATTTCGTCACCACCTTTTGGGCCGTGCTCATTTTCCCAGAGTTCCCCCTTTTTGGGGTGCATTGTCATTCCTTGAGGATTTCTATGTCCATAGGAATATACGGCAGCAATCGCACCTTCTTGATTAACAAAAGGATTATCCACAGGAATACTTCCATCGAGATTTAATCGGTAGATTTTTCCACCGTCAATTCCTAAGTTTTGAGGGTTTACATCGCGGTTTCCTCTATCTCCAATGCCAAAGAATAAATGCCCTTGACCATCAAAAACAATTCTAGATCCGTAGTGCTGCCCTTTTTTTGTGTTGGGTAAAGCCTTGTAGAGTAATTTGACTTCTTCTAGTGAGTTCCCTTTAAGTGTAGCTTTATATAAAGAGGTATTACCGCCTTCGTCTCCCTCCACATTTATCGCTGCGGTAAAATAAATTATATTATTGGACTTGAAGTCTGGGTGGAGCGCAATATCGAGTAACCCACCTTGCCCTCTTACATATATTTCGGGAAGTCCTGAAACTTCATTTTTAACACCGTTGATTACACGGTATAAAATTCCTTTTTTTTCGGTAACTAAAATTTCATTTTCACTTATAAAATCCATTCCCCAAGGAATATCTATACCCTCTACAATAGTCTCAGTAGTATATTGGGATTGATCTGGGGTTTCAATTACAGGTGGATTTTCTTGTGAAATACATGAGGTTGTATAGAAGATAACAACTGATAGGGGTAATAAAAATATTTTTTTCATGTGCTAGGTTAATTTGAATGATTACTGATCGATAGCCATTTTATAAGCTTCAACAGTAGTGTAATATTTTGTTGTCATATTTGGAATTTCCCAAACAGGCAATATACCATTTTTAAAGTAGGTTAGAAAATTATTGGTTACCTGAGCAAAGTGAGCTTCATGCCCTATTTTTAATTCATCTGGGATACTAATTTTCCAAATAGATTCTGACACCTTCACAGCATTGATTCCAGGAAATTTGCTTTGTAATTGAACTATTGTAGTTTTTAAATCGGATTCAAAAGGCTCACCAATTTTAGCATTTACGTATAAGGTGGGTTTGAAATTTTCTTCTGCACCTTGTTTGATCACCAAATCACTTTTTGTTCCTCTCATAATGCTTTGATGTGTATCGCCTGTCCCCTCTGGAGCAGTATAATTCCAAATAACAGAAACTTTGGCGTGTTTGCCTTTTATGGTGTAATTCATTTCACCGTTACAATAAACATGCAGTGTATCACCAATAAGATTTTTTTTGAGGTAATCGGGATAAGTAGCTAAACCTGTGATTTTTTTGAATTCGTCAGGTGATAATTGCGTTGCCCATCTTTTTGCGTTTAACATTTCAATTTCTGAACGATTTATTATTTGATTAGGAAACGCCTCCCATTGAACTAAATCCACCAAGTGCGTTGTCACATCAATGATACCCTCTCCCTGCTGTTCAGTGTCTAAAAACCAAGCTGGTCTGACCAACGGTTTACCGGAAACATATTTAAATAAATGGTGTATGCTTTCTTTGCTAATAGCAGGATTTTCAGGAGTTCCATACATAAGTTCTCCAAAAATAGCAGGAGTCATGGACAGGGCTTTTTGTATCCCTGTAGTCACCTCAAAACGCTCCGTCATTATGTCATAAACCAATACATTATTTTCTTTAGCCACCCTAAATACCTCTTCTAATTTCTCAAGTCCTTCTGGGTTGGTAACTAAAGGCTTGTCCGCAAAAACATGTAAGCCTGCCTTAACCGCTGCAAGGATATAATCAATTTTTTTTGAGTTTTTCCCCGATACAACCATAACATTTCCTGGTTTTTCAGCAAGCATTCGTTGAAAGTAGTCATCACCTAGGTGCGCCTTGACGTTCCAGTTGGTTGGATTTTCTGCTCTGTTGTTGTAGTTATCAATACTTTTTAAAAAATTCCTCACCTCAGGCCCCTCAGGCGCAAAAACATCCACGGTAGTGTCGATGTTCTCATAAGATGTTTTTTGTATCAGTGCAGCATGGAAGTGACCTGGATCAAGTGTCATAAGTTTGACTTTGAGAGGTTCATCAATGGTTTTACAACTTAAAATAGCACCAGCAATTAGTGTCAAATACAGGAGTTTCATCTAAATGATTTGTTTTTATAAAATTAAGAATTTAAGTAACCGGTTCCGTAAGGTTTTCGTTGGGATCTGCTCAATAAGCGATTAGCCTCTTTATCATTATTAAAATTTTCCTTAATAGGATTCCATTTTAATTTCCGTGGTATTTTCATTGCAATATGACTAATTAGACAAACCACACAAGCCATATGACCAATTTCTACTGGTGAAATTGGTTGTTTTCTACTTTGGATACAGTCCAGCCAATTACCGTGCTGCTCATCTATTTTATAAAGATGCGTTTCATTAGCACCAATCACAGATGATAATATTTTGGGGTCGGAAGCATCTAATGCTTTTTTGCTATTATTTGATTCCACAGGATCTGAACTTGAGGCGACATAGCTTCCTCGAGAAACAAATATCCATCCTTCCGATCCTTCATACCTTATGCCGTTTGGGTATCCTCCACTGGTTAGAACAGTAATTCCGTTGTCGTATTCATGTTTAACCATAAAATCACCATGTACATTCCATAGTCCTGATTTTGGAAAATCCGCAATCGATTGAACCGATATGGGCCCTGTGAGTTCGGTATCCATACCCCATGCAGCAGAATCATAGTGGTGTTGCCCCCAACCCGTGATCATCCCTGCACCGTAATTTTCGTGCCTCAACCAACCTGGTCTGCTGTATCCCTTTTGAGGGTGTACGCCAATTTCAGTGTAAGGCACCTGAGGAGTTGAGCCAAGCCATCTATCGAAATTCAGATTTTTTGGAATGGGCATCGGCGCTGCCTCAGGTCCGGAAGGGTCTCCAGGAAGACCTATTTTCACGGTGTGTAACTTCCCTATTCTGCCGTTTCGGACGAGTTCTGCGGCAATT
>CAJWGK010000016.1 GCA_913030895.1 uncultured Flavobacteriaceae bacterium
TATTTTTTAATATTTTAAAATATTTTATGGTTGCATCATACTGGTGATTACCGTCAATAAAAACCAAATTATATTTAACAGAAGTTTTGACTATCTCGGTCAATTGCTCATCATATAAACCGTGCCTAACTTCAAATTTGCTGGGTGAACTGATCTTTAAAAATCTATTGCTGGCAATTTCGCAAAGTTTTTTAACCCCCTCGATGGTCGTAAATCGACTGTTTGGTTTTCCTGACAGTCCTTTAATAAAGTATTGTCCAGACATCCCTAAATTCGTTCCGATCTCTAATACGTTTATCATTTTTTCATCTTGTGCTAATTCATAAAAAAAAGAAGCCCAGACAGCTGGTGAAGCTGCTCTTTTAGCAATTTCAGCAACGGTCAGGCTTTGGGATGAACCGACTTCTTGAAAACTGACCGTTTGATTATCTCTCCTGAGCTCCTCACGGTAGCTGGCTAGTTGGGTCAAAATCTTAACATCATTTGGAGCATGTTTATGGTATTTCGCTTTGGAATAGGCCTCAGCAATTAAAGACGCCATTTGCCCCTTGGATTTCAGATGCTTTAAGGTCGAAAATTCAAAAAACTGACTTGAAATGAAGTGCCTTAGTTTTTTAATTTTTTTTAAAATCATATCAAGGCTGTTCTCATCAAGCTTATCGGATGTAGGGCTTTTCTTCCCGTAGCATCGATAATTTGATGCCTACAACTGGTACCATTGGCTGCAAGGTGAACATGGGCTTCCATCTTCCTAACAGATGGGAAAAGTCTTTCCTCCCCAATTAAATTACTGATTTCGTAATGCTCCTTTTCATAACCAAACGAACCAGCCATACCGCAACAACCAGTTGCCAGAAGGCTTACATTATGATTTGTGGGAAGGTTTAGCAATTTAAACGTGTCAGCTGGGTTCCCTAAGGACTTTTGATAGCAGTGGGCGTGGATTTTTATGGTTGCTGATTTTTCGGTAAATGCATTTGATTTGATATTCCCTAAATCAATTTCAGTCGCCAAGAATGCTTCTATCAAATGAGAATGATTCGCCAACCTCGTGGCAGCGGCTTTATCACTTGCCAATCTTAGGTTTTCGTCTTTAAAGGTATATAGTGCTGAGGGCTCAATACCTAACAGTGGTGTATCGGCATCGATCAGCTCACTGTAAATTTTAACGTTATGATCTACGCACCTCTTGGCTTGTTCTAAAAATCCCTTGGTAATGTAAGCTCGTCCACTCTCTGTCGCGGGTAAGAATCGAACTTGATAACCCAACTTGGTGAGTAACTCAAAAGCATCGCGACCCACTTGTACATCGAGGTAATTAGTGAATTCATCAAAATAGAGGTAAACCGTTTTTATAGGGTTTAACACCTGAGACTCTTTTAAACGCCTATCTAATGGCGCATAAAGTTTAGGAATCGACCTTTGGGGCGCAATACCCAATGAATATTTAATCATATTTCCCAATATAGGCAGCCTAAATACTGTGTTTTGAAGTGCTCTAATGGTATTGAACGTTTTACTTAATTTCCCATTAAAGGCAAACAAACGATCTCTTAGTGTGGGTTTGTGGGTTTTGTAATATTGGTATAGGAATTCTGATTTGTATGCCGCCATATCAACATTACTGGGGCACTCAGAAGCACACGCCTTGCAACTGATACACAAGTCCATAACTTCTTTTAATTCAGGCGCATCAAAGGGGTTTTTATTGACAGGATTGGTCAAGACTTCTCTGAGGACATTTGCCCTGCCTCGGGTAGTGTCCTTTTCGTCTTTAGTTGCTCGATAACTCGGACAGATGGTTGCATTCTCAGTCGTTTTTCTACAATCCCCTGAACCATTACACTTTTCTACAGCCCTCAAAAGTCCCATATCGTCACTAAAGTCCATTAAGGTTTTTACCTCTGGTTCTTTTCGCTCTGGTTGATACCGAAGGTTTTTATCCATTGGTAAAGGGTCAACAATTTTACCAGGATTAAAAAGCCCTATGGGATCAAATAAATGTTTAACTGCTTTGATTAATTGATAATTGTCTTCGCCTAGCATTAGAGGAATAAAAGACGATCGAACCAAGCCATCCCCATGCTCACCGCTCATTGATCCTTTGTATTTTTTCACCAAATGGGCAACATCAGTGGTTATTTTTTTGAATGCTACAACCCCTTGATTTGTTTTTAAGTTAAGCATCGGACGTAAGTGCAGCTCCCCTGCCCCGGCATGGGCATAATAGACGATGCTTTGATCGTACTTATTCATCAATTTGGTGAACTCAGTAATATAAGTTGCCAATTGATCGAGTGGGACGGCGGTGTCTTCAATACAAGCTACTGCCTTGTTATCTCCCACAATATTGCCCAAAAGTCCCAAACCTGCTGTTCTCAATTGAAATGCGGCTTGAATTTCGGTTCCTCTTAAAACAGATAAATCATAAGACAAATCAATTGCCTTAATGGTCGCCAATAGGTGGTTTAAAAGGGACTCTAATTCACTTTCAGAAGTTGCTCTTAGCTCAAGTAACAAAATCCCCATAGGATCTCCTTTAATAAAAAATCTGTTTTTGGCTTGTGTCAAGTTGTTTTTTGTACAATCCAATATGGTTTTGTCCATCATCTCACAACTGAAGAGCGGATGTTCCATCAATGGAGCCACAGCGCGCAAGCATTGCTCAATACTATCGTAGTGAGTAGCGACCATAACGGCGTGTTCGGGAGGAGATTCATCCAATTGCAGCGTAATAGCAGTCGTAAAAGCCAAAGTCCCTTCGCTACCAGTCAAAAGCTTGCACAAATTAAGCCTTGTTGAATCACTTATAACATCCTTTAGTAGTGCATCTAGTGCATAGCCTGTATTTCGCCGATGAATACTGGCTTCGGGATATAGATTGACAATGTTTTGTCTCACTTCTTTTTGAGAAAATTTCTTATGAAAAAAACGATAAATCTCGCCTTCTAAATCTTTTTGTGCTTGCTTGAATTTCCACTGGCTTGCATTCAATTCCTCAAAAACAACAAGGCTGCCGTCGTATAAGACACACTCCATTTTAAGGACCTTGTCACGTGATACACCATATTTAATTGAAGTTGTGCCCGAAGAATTATTACCTACCATTCCCCCAATAGTACAGCGATTAGAAGTAGAAGTGTTGGGGCCAAAAAAAAGCTTATGGGATGCTAAAAATTGATTTAAATCTTCTCTGGTTATACCCGGCTCAACGGTGATGGTTTTTTTAACAGGATCGAAATCAATAATTTGATTGAAATATTTTGATACATCAACTATAAGTCCCTTTCCCACGACTTGTCCTGCCAATGAGGTGCCAGCTGCCCTAGGGATTAAAGGTGTGTTTTTTTCTTTGGCGTATTTTATTACCGATAGAATATCAGATTTATTTTTAGGGAAACAAACGCCTTCGGGATAGATTTTATAGACTGAGGCATCAGTAGCATAAAGTTGTTTGTGTAACATATCCCTGTGGATACGCGCTTCAATTGGCTTGTTTATTTCAGCTGACTCCATTATTTTTTATAGTATCAAAAGCAATTTAATACAAAACTAATTCGTTTCAATAATAAAGTTCGATTTAAGGAATTAGAAATTAAAATTTAATATTTTAGCTTTATGATTAGAAACATATACTTTTTAGGACTTATAGCTTTAATTTACAGCTGTTCAGGTGGAAATGGCAAGTTTACTGTAAAAGGATCGGTCGATTTAAAAGATGGCGATATGGTTTACAGAATTATTGCCGATACCAATCAACAACCCTTAGTTATTGACTCAACCGCAGTTAAAGGAGGAGCTTTTGCCATGAGCGGCGAATCCACGACGCCTGACGTTAATTTTATTTCTTTACAAGGTATTAAAGGTAACTTTCCTTTCGTGTTAGAATCTGGTGTAGTAAAAGTGAGTCTCTACAAGGATAGCTTAATGGCTTCAAAGGCTTATGGAACCATCTCCAACGACGCCTTCATGAAGTACAAGTCCGAAACCAAAGTTTTTGTGTCGTCGATGAACGCTATTGGTAAAGATTTGCAACAAGCAAGTTTTGCCCAAGACTCCCTTTTAGCAGCTGATCTACAAGAACAATATAAAGATGTTCAAGATCAAGTCAGAACCTATGAAATTGACTTTATTAAAGAAAATAATGATTCTTATATCGCTGCGCTTATACTCGAGCGTTTTATCTCGACTAAGCAAATGGACAACGAAGAGGCGAAGCCACTATTTGATATGTTTTCTGATCGAATTAAAAGAAGTAAGTCTGGTGAAAATTTAGATAAAATCTTAAATGCAAAACCAGATCCTACGGATGTTGGTCAAATCGCTCCCGATTTTGAAGGCCCTAGTCCAACAGGTGAATTGGTTAGTCTAAATGACAACCTTGGAAAGATTACGATAGTTGATTTTTGGGCATCTTGGTGCCGACCTTGCAGGGTAGAAAACCCAAACTTGGTCAGAACATTTAATAAGTTTAAAGACAAAGGTCTCAACATAGTGGGTGTTTCCTTAGATCGCGACAAGCCCAATTGGTTGAAAGCTATTGAAGACGACGGTTTAAATTGGTCTCATGTCTCCCACTTACAATACTGGCAAGATCCTATCGCTAAAATTTATCAGGTTAAATCCATTCCCGCTAGTTTTATTCTCGATGAAAAAGGGAAAATTTTAGCAAAGAATTTAAGAGGAAATGCCCTAGATCAAAAAGTTGCTGAGTTAATTAATCAGCTACAGTAAACCGCCATTTTACTTAATTCTTCTAAAAAAGTAGGCTGCAACCAGTATGGTAGCTGTTAGTATGGCAAGTGTAAAAGCAGCCTCAGATATCACACTGGGTTTAAAAGCAATCGTAGCCAATAGTCCTGCAATGGCACCGCCAAAATGAGCAGTATGGCCGATGTTGTCCTGTTGCTTTTTCATTCCATATAGCGTATAGATCAAATACAGTGTACCAATAACATATCCCGGTAAAGGAATTGGAAAAAACAGGAAAGCCATCTGCATATTTGGATACAAAAGCACCGCGCTATAAACAACACCCGAAACGGCGCCACTGGCTCCTACTGCTGTGTAATTATCTTGATTTTCATGGTAACGCAACGATAGGTAATTTCCCAAATATAGACTGGTAAAATACAAAGCTAAAAACTTGATTTCACCGATACTGTAAACTACGTAACCCGCAAAGAAATATAGGGTTAGCATGTTGAAAAGCAAGTGATTGAAATTAACGTGCAAAAAACCAGAGGATAGCAAACGAATTTGCTCACCCGACTTAATTTTAGCTATCTGAAATTTGTATCGATCAAAAAAAGATTGATTTTTAAATCCCGAAATTGAGGCTAACACGTTGGAAACAATTAATACAACAACAACAAGGTGAAGTCCAAGCATATGGCAAATATAGTATCTTTGAAAAAAAATAAGGTTGCAAAGACTAATCTATATACTGATATACCCATTTATCTACCTAATCACCATAATTCCTTTTGGTGTTCTTTACCTTTTTTCAGACTTTTTAATGATTTTGTTATACCATGTTATTGGTTACAGGAAAAAAGTAGTTAGAAGTAATTTAAAAATTACTTTTCCCGATAAAAATGAGCGTGAAATCAAGGGAATTGAAAAAAAATTCTACAGACATTTTTGTGATATTACGCTCGAATCCTTTAAAATTCTCACCATTTCAGAAAAGCAAATAAAAGAAAGATTCAAATTCAAAAATTTAGCGCTTTTTCAGAAATTTGATAACAACAAGTCTGTTGTCATGTTATTGGGGCATTATTCTAATTGGGAGTGGTTATTCTCTATGGGATACGATTTGAACAGCCAAATTTATGGAATCTACACCCCCATAATGAATAAATATTTTGATGAGCTAATAAAAAAAATCAGGGGTAAGCATGGAACCATCCTAATTTCTCGTTACCGCTCAATCGAATTTATCAAGAAAAAAAATCGAGAAGGAGAAATAGCTATTTATGGCATGGTCAGCGATCAATCTCCAAACCCAAAAGCAAGAAGTTATTGGAGAGATTTTCTTGGGGTTAAAGTGCCTGTTTTTATGGGGGGAGAGTTTATCGCCAGAAATATGGATTATGCTGTTATATACGCCAGAATTAATCGCGTAAAAAGGGGCTATTACGAAATTGAGTTTGAATTAATAACTAATCAAGGTCAGAAAACAAATAAATACGAAATCACTGATGCCTTTTACGAGTTATTGGAAAATGACATTAGAAAAAATCCTGTTGAATATTTGTGGACCCACAATCGCTTTAAGCATCGAGATAAAGCGCCAAAAGACTAATTTAACGTCTCTAGTTCAGTTGTGAATCGCTCTGCCAAGGAATCGGCAGCAGTTTGGCTCTCAGCCTCCGTATATACCCTTATGATGGGCTCAGTATTTGACTTTCTCAAATGAACCCAGGCTTTTTCAAAGTGAATTTTAACACCGTCGATGGTGGTTGGGTTTTTGTCTTGGTATTGTTCTTTAATCTTAAGCAGCAACCTATCTACATCCATATCAGGGGATAAAACCACTTTTGCTTTGCTCATAAAGTAATTGGGATAAGAAGCCTTTAATGCGGCTACTTTCATGTCGTTTTTTGACAGTAAGCTTAAAAATAAAGCTATACCTACCAATGCATCCCTACCATAGTGTAATTCAGGGTAAATTATCCCTCCATTGCCTTCACCACCAATGACGGCGTTTACGGCCTTCATTTTCTCTACCACATTCAACTCTCCAACAGCACTGGAAAAATACGTGCCGCCGTGGACTTCAGTAACATCTGCCAAGGCTCTGGTTGAGGAAAGGTTAGAGACTGTATTACCAGACGTTTGTGATAATACATAATCAGCGCAAGCAACCAAAGTGTATTCCTCTCCGAACATTTCACCCGTTTCGTCCACAAATGCAAGTCGATCTACATCCGGATCAACCACAATTCCAAAATCAGCCTTCTCTTCAACGACTTTTTCAGACAACTCAGAAAGGTGTTCTTTTAAAGGCTCAGGATTGTGAGGAAACAATCCAGTAGGTTCGCAATACAGTCTAATTACTTGTACCCCCAGCGCCTCTAAAAGTAGCGGTACGGCAATACCTCCTGTTGAATTTACTGCATCCAGTACCACCTTAAATCTTTTTTCCTTAATCGCATTTACATCCACCATTGATAGCGCCAAAACACTAGCGACATGACTTTCCATCATATTTTTTACTGGTGTTATTTTACCCAATTCATCAACATTAGCATAATTAAAATCTTTTCTTTGGGCAATGCTCAGAATTTCAGCACCTGATTTAGCGTCTATTACTTCTCCATCACTATTGAGAAACTTAAGGGCATTCCAAGTTTTAGGATTATGACTGGCGGTAATGATAATTCCTGCATGAGCTTTTAAATCGATTACAGCTAATTCGACTGTTGGCGTTGTTGATAAATCTAAATCCAAAACTTCAATACCACACCCTACTAAGGTTTGATTGACCAAAGATTGAACCATAGCACCGGATATCCTTGCATCTCTCCCTACCACTACTTTATAGTGGTTGGCTTTTACATTTGATTTTAACCAACTAGCAAAACCGGATACAAACGAAACAATGTCAAATGGTGTTAGGTTTTCTGATGGTGCGCCTCCGATAGTTCCTCGAATTCCTGAGATAGATTTAATTAAAGTCATACGCAAATGTAGGCATATCTATAATCTTCCACATAAAATTTATTAACGTAAAATAAATCATCAATTTGCATTTATTTTCAATAAAGTACAATACATTGAGAGGTATTAATGAAAACGCTACCAATTGAATTATCTGGCTCATGTGTACCTATCCGGTGATGATAAGCATCTTGCGATAGGTAATTTTATTGCTGATAAAGTAAAAGGAAAACAATTCCTGCAATATCCCCAAACCATTCAAAATTGAATTTTATTGCATCGAAAAATTGATAGTTTTACTGATAGCCACCTATTGTTTAAAAAAAATGTAACCCTGCTTTTTCCAATACATCGCCATTACAGCAGGGTCATTGTAGACCTTTTCTTTGATCATTATTTAGCCGCCAACTGGCATAAATATCACCATTTGACTTTAAAGTCGTTTAGCGTGAAGTTTTATGATACTATTCAAAACTATGAAGGTAAACTCCCAGAAAGTATATTAAAGATGATCCCTTCATTGATAAAATACGACTGGTTTTCTGCTTATGCATCCATCGATGGATTGGAAAATATTCTTTTTCAGATGTCTCGAAGAACCCGTTTTGAATCTAATATGGATTATGCCATAAAGCAGCTTAACGAAAATTACCAATCTATAGCGAATGACTTCCAAGCTTTTTTTGAAGCGGTAAAATCTTTTTCTCAAAAGGAGATTGCTAATCTCTAAATTGAAAAGTAGCTTAAAATTGTCGATAAGCTTTTTTATTAAATAGTTAAGATAGTGAAGCATGTATAATTGTAGTGTTAAAGTCTTATTTTTGCAAGATTGACTATGATTGGGAACGACAACTATATTGAAATTCAGGGGGCCAGAGTCCACAACCTGAAGAACGTAAGCCTTAAAATACCTCGTGAAAAGCTGGTTGTTATCACAGGCTTATCAGGTAGCGGTAAATCCTCTTTGGCATTTGACACCATCTATGCAGAGGGACAACGCCGATACATGGAAACTTTTTCGGCTTATGTGAGACAATTTTTAGGTAATCTGGAAAGACCTGATGTCGATAAAATTGATGGACTTTCGCCTGTTATTGCCATTGAACAAAAAACTACTTCAAAGAGTCCGCGTTCCACCGTAGGAACTATAACTGAGCTCTATGATTACATTCGACTTCTTTTTGCAAGGGTTGGAGGTGCATACAGTTATGTGACCCAAGAAAAAATGGTCAACTATAGTGATGACCAAATTATAGAATTAATTATCAACGAATATTTAGATAAAAAAATTATAATCCTTTCTCCTCTCATCAAAGCGAGAAAAGGTCACTATAGAGAACTGTTCGACTCTCTGTCGAGACAGGGCTTTCTCAAGGTCAGGGTTGATGGGGAAATAATGGATTTAAAACCTGGAATGCGAGTAGATCGCTATAAAACCCACGATATCGAATTGATTGTTGACAGAGTTCGCGTTAGAGCAGAGGAAAATGAACTTAAAAGACTCAGCGAATCCATTAAGACTGCCATGCACTATGACGAGGACTCCATCATGTTAATAGATGTTGAAAATGAAAACCTGCGGTATTTTAGCCGAAAGTTGATGTGCCCAACATCGGGGGTATCCTATTCCCTTCCTGAACCAAATTCATTTTCTTTTAATTCTCCTAAAGGCATGTGTAAACATTGCAAGGGTTTGGGAAACCAACATGAGATTAGTCCTAATAAAATTATCCCAGACGATAGTATTTCGATTGAAAAAGGTGGAATCGTTCCTCTTGGTGAGAAAAAAAGTAACTGGGGTTTTAGGCAAATGGAGGTTATCGCTAAACGTTACAACTTCTCCTTGTCTGATCCTATTAATAAAATCCCAAAAGAAGCACTTGAAGTAATTTTAAGAGGGGGAAATGAAAAATTTTCGGTTGTCTCAAAAACCTTAGGTATCACTAGGGACTACAAAATAGAGTATGAGGGAATAGAAAATTTTATTCTTCATCAATTCCAGAATACAGATTCTACAGCAATTAGACGCTGGGCAGCTGGTTTTATGGATGAAAAAAAATGTAGCCACTGTGATGGTATGCGACTTAACAAAGAGTCTTTATACTTTAAGATTGACAAACTGAATATTGCACAAGTCAGCCATATGGATTTGGGCGATCTTTATCAATGGATTACTCAATTAAATAATAAGCTTTCCAAATCGGAGCAAATAGTAGCCGCTGAAATTATTAAAGAAATTAAGGCCAGGCTTCAATTCCTTCTAGACGTTGGGCTCAATTACCTGTCCTTAGATCGTTCTTCCAAATCCCTTTCGGGAGGAGAGGCTCAGCGAATCCGTTTAGCCACGCAAATTGGTTCTAAACTCGTGGGGGTTCTCTATATTTTAGATGAACCCAGTATTGGCTTACATCAAAGAGACAATGAAAAGCTTATCAATTCACTTGAGGAACTAAGAAATATGGGTAATTCCGTTATTGTAGTCGAGCATGATAAGGATATGATTTTAAGAGCGGACCACATCATTGATATAGGGCCAATGGCGGGAAAAAATGGAGGGCAAATTATTTCAGAAGGCAACCCTAAACTACTAAAAAGTAAAGATACCTTAACGGCTAAATATCTTAACAATAAAAAAAGAATTGAAGTGCCCAAAGTACGAAGAAAGGGGAATGGAAAAAGTTTATTTTTAGGGGGCTGTACAGGAAATAATCTTAAAGACATTGACATAAAAATCCCGCTGGGGATTATGGTCGGAGTAACAGGTGTATCAGGAAGCGGAAAATCCACAATAATTAATGAAACCCTTTATCCAATTTTAAATGCTCATATTTACAAGGCAGTCAAAGCACCACTAGCCTATAAAAAGATAACTGGACTTGAACATCTTGATAAAGTAGTAGATGTTAATCAGTCACCTATCGGAAGGACCCCCAGAAGTAACCCAGTCACCTACTGCGGTGTTTTTGGTGATATCAGGACACTTTTTACCTTAACCCCTGAAGCCCAGATCAGGGGCTACAAACCCGGCAGATTCAGTTTCAATGTTGTTGGAGGAAGGTGTGAAACCTGCCAAGGCGGTGGAATGAAGGTGATAGAAATGAATTTCTTACCCGATGTTCACGTTGAGTGTGAAACCTGTAATGGAAAACGTTTTAATAGAGAAACATTAGAGATTAGATTTAAAGGGAAATCAATCGCTGATGTACTGAATATGACTGTGAATCAAGCTTGTAGTTTTTTTGAAAACCATCCTAAAATTTACAGAAAACTAAAAACCATACAAGATGTAGGCTTGGGGTATATTACCCTCGGGCAGTCCTCCACCACTCTATCTGGCGGTGAAGCGCAACGAATTAAACTGGCAACTGAGTTATCAAAAAAAGACACAGGACAAACCCTTTATATTCTTGATGAACCTACCACAGGACTTCATTTTGAAGATGTAAGAGTACTTATGGAAGTACTCAACCGATTAATTGAAAAAGGCAATACGGTATTAATTATTGAACACAACATGGATGTAATCAAATTGGTAGATTACTTAATTGACATTGGCCCTGATGGAGGGAAAAATGGTGGATATGTTGTCGGTCAAGGCACCCCCGAAGAAATCATTAAAATTAAGGAAAGCCATACAGGTAATTTCCTTTCAAGAGAACTTAAAACTACTTAAAATGAACTTATTCAACAATCAAAGTAAAGACTGGAGTCACATAAAAGCCAATGACTCTTGGGCAATTTTTAAAATCATGGGAGAGTTTGTCAATGGTTACGAAAAAATGAGTGCCATTGGTCCCTGTGTTTCCATTTTTGGATCTGCGAGAACATCACCTGACAATCCCGAATATCAGCTGACAGTTGATATTGCTGAAGCTGTGGTTAAAGCTGGATTAGGTATAATCACTGGCGGTGGGCCTGGGATAATGGAGGCTGCCAACTATGGAGCTAATAAAGCTGGAGGAATCTCTGTTGGACTCAATATCGAACTCCCCTTTGAACAAAAACCCAATCAATACATCGACGACGATAAACTAATGAATTTTGAATATTTCTTTGTCAGAAAAGTCATGTTCATTAAATATGCTCAAGGGTTTATTGTAATGCCTGGAGGATTGGGAACTTTGGATGAATTGTTCGAGGCACTGACGTTGATTCAAACTGGAAAAATAAAAAAATTCCCCATTTTGTTAGTAGGCAAAGCATTTTGGGGGGGAATGTTGGATTGGATCAAAGCTGTTTTACTTGAGGGAAATAAAATAAGTGAGGAAGATTTAGACCTCGTGCAAGTGGTAGAAACCAAAGAGGAAGTTATCGAACAACTCGAGAAGTTCTATAAGCAGGAATATTTCAAACCCAATTTTTAAATCGATTATCATAAAAAAACTAACTCTTTTTATCCTACTATTGATCGGCTCATGTAAGGTTGTGCTATCGCAATACCAACCTGAATACGACATTTCTGTTAGTTTAAATTATTTGGAAAAATCGCTTGCTGTAGAACAAGTAATTTCTTTTAAAAATACTGCCGAAAAACCTTTGGACACTCTTTACTTGACGGACTGGTCAAATGCCTATTCCAGCATTAAAACTCCCTTGGCACAGCGCTTTGGAGAGGAATATGATAGAAGTTTCTACCTATCTAAAAAGACAAAATTGGGTTTTACAGAATTAAACTCAGTGACCAATCGAAAGGAGGAATTGTCATGGAACCGTCTTGAAAATCAACAGGATATTATTCGAGTAATCCCAAAAAAGCCAATTGCTATCGGAGAAGAGTACGAACTAAATTTGGTTTACTACATTAAGATCGCAGATCATAAATTCAATCGCTATGGTTATGACCAACAGGGAAATATTATTTTGAGAAACTGGTATATCAGCCTTAGTCCCTATTTGGGTGGTAAATGGATAAACTATAGTAATCTGGATCTAGACGACTTGAGTCTGCCTTTTGCTAATTATAAAGTTAAAATAAACAAACTTAAAAATCTAAATATTAATCTGAAGCTCGAAAGAGAGGAGGACAAAACGCTTTACTATTCTGGAGAAAATATTAAAGAGTTGATCCTTGTGATCACTAAAGAAGCCCACTTCAAAAAATTTGATACCGAGAATAAATCAATCACAACTGATATTTTTAAAGAAATTGATCAAAATGAAGCTTTAACAATCATTAACCGAGTAGATGGATTCATAAGTAGAACCTTTAATCAAAATGACAATCAAAATTACCTCATTCCACAGTTGATTTATGAAAGGAATCCTTTTTTTGCGCTTAATGATCTTCCGAATTTTTTAGCACCTTTCAGTAAGTCTTTTCTAAGTGAAATTAGCTTTCTAAAATCTTACCTTCACTTATACCTCATCAATAACACCCAATTTGACCTAAGAAAAAATCACTGGATAATCGGTGGTTTACAAACCTACGCGATCATAAAATATATTGAGGAATTCTACGACGAACAAAAATACCTCGGGAGAATTGCTGACTTCAAGCTAATAAAAGCCTACAACCTATCGAAGATAAAGTTCAACGAGAGTTTTTTGATGTACTACGAGCTAATGGAGAAAACAAATCTTCAACAGTCCGATTTAATAGCTAAAGACAAACTTGTTAAGTTTAACGAGCGATTTGGATCCCCTTATCATGTGGGAACTGGTTTAAGGTTTTTAGAAGAATATATGGGAGCCGCATTTGGAATTGCCATTAAAGATTACTTTGACAAGGGCGGTAATGATGATTTGATTCAAATACTAAAAGAATATGCTTCGAAGGACATCGACTGGTTTTATGATTTTTATTTGGCTAAAAGAACTTCCATAGACATTAAAATTAAATCGGTCAAAAAAAACAAAGACAGTCTTATTGTAGCTATAGATAAATTTTCAAAAAATAACGTTCCTTTTTTACTAGCTCAAGTAAAAAATGACAGCATTATTGATCAAAATTGGATTGAAGACATTGAATCAGTGGGTATTGTTACTTTAAAAAATCTTGAACCTGACTATGTGGCGATAAATCCAGAAATTCGTTTGCCCGAAAAAAACAAAATCAATAACTGGAAGTATGTCGCTAATCCGTTAAATATTAAACCACTCCATTTTAATTTTCTAAAGGATTATCAGTCTGCTAAAAGAACTCAATTATTTTACAATCCCATTGCCAGCTACAACCTATATGATGGCATTAGTGTGGGTTCCAAGTTTTATGACAACGGCATTTTAAAGCAGAAATTTAATTTTGAGTTGATGCCGCTATACTCAACAGTTAAAAAAACCTTGGTGGGGAAAATGAGCTTATCCCTCTTGATTCACGATGAAAAAAGAAGCAACTACGCGTCATTCCTTAATTTTTTTGGAAGTAGTTTTCATTACGATGAAGATTTAAGATATCAAGTAATATCACCCAGTTGGACTTTTATGTTTAGAACAAAAAATTTTAGACGGAATGAACGTCATGCCATCGGGCTATATTACTACAATGTTTACAGAGAAAAACCTTCCGAAACATTTACAAACCCAAACTACGAATTGTTTAACCTCAGGTACTTGTTCTCCAATCAAGGCGCCCTAAAACACACCACATTTGATAGTAACTTTCAATTTGCTGGTAAATTTACCAAGATGGAATTGGAGTTTGACTTTAGGAGATTATTGGCCAATGGTAGCCAATTCACTGCAAGGTTATTTGCTGGTAAATTTTTACATCACAATTACAAACAGACTAATTTTTTCGATTTTAATCTTAACAGACCTCAAGATTATCTCTTTAGGTACAATTACTTTGGAAGGTCCGAAAATCAAGGGTTTTACAGTCAACAAATTGTAATGGCAGAAGGTGGCTTTAAATCTGTCCACCAAAATTCAACTGCCAACGACTACTTATTATCAGCAAATATTACCTTAGGGATTTGGAATTGGATTGAAGCTTATGCTGACGTGGGAACGCTTAAAAACAAAGGTGAATCTGCACACGCCTATTTTGGGTCTGGGATTCGATTGAATATTATTCCTGATTATCTCGAATTATTTTTTCCAATTTACAGTTCCAATGGTTGGGAAATTGATGAGACCCCTTATGAAAATAAAATTAGATTTGTATTGATTCTGAATAACAAGCAATTATTAGGACTTTTCTCCCGTAGGTGGTTTTAACAATGCTATTATTAGCTTGTATAAATCCGAACAATTTTTCCAATTCAAAATTTTGTACTTTTGACGTCCATAATGGAATTTCAAAACCGAGAAAACGATACTGTTTTTAACTTTGAGGACTATAAGAAAAAGGTTCTTAAGGACTACCAAACCATTGTTCTAAGTCGAGAGACGAGTGTTCTTGGTCGAAGAGAGGTTTTGAGTGGTAAAGGAAAGTTTGGCATCTTCGGTGATGGCAAAGAACTACCACAAATCGTCATCAATCATTTTTTTGAAAATGGTGATTACAGGTCTGGTTATTACAGAGACCAAACCTTTCTGATTGCTCAAGGTTTTTTAACACCTGAAAATCATTTTGCAGCACTATATGCACACCCCGATATTGAATATGAGCCGATGTCAGCAGGGAGGCAAATGGTAGGTCACTTTTCCAACCAGTTGATTGACTCCAACGGAGAATGGCTTGATCAAACCAAACAAAAAAATCATATTTCAGACGTTTCCTCTACTGCGGCACAAATGCCCAGACTTGTGGGTCTTGCCCAGGCATCAAAAATTTACAGAAAATTAGAAATTAAAGGGGCTAAAAAGTTCTCTAATAATGGAAACGAAATAGCTTGGGGCACTATAGGGAATGCAAGTACCAGTGAAGGATTGTTTTTTGAGGCGATCAACACCATTGGAGTTCTTCAAGTACCAGTTATAATGAGTGTTTGGGATGACGGCTATGGCATATCTGTTGACAACAAACAACAAACCACAAAAGAAAGTATTTCAGAGGCGTTGGCAGGCTTCCAAATGGAAGAAGGTCGAGGTGGTATTGAAATACTTACAGTCAAAGGATGGGATTACCCGGCACTAGTTAAAACCTATTCCTATGCAGTTAAAATAGCTAGAGAGCAACATACGCCTGTTTTAGTGCATGTTATCGAGCTAACTCAACCCTTGGGGCACTCCACTTCTGGATCTCACGAGCGTTACAAATCAAACGAACGTTTAGAATGGGAAAAAGAATACGATTGCAATAAAAAAATGCGAGAGTGGATACTCGCTAATGGTTTTTCCACAGAGGAAGAGCTTCAAGATATTGAAAGTTCAATTAAGGTTCAAGTAAAGGCAGCCCGAATTGAAGCATGGAAAAGTTATCAAAAACCGATTTTTAAACTAAAAGAAGAACTCAATCAATTTTTAGCGGAATTTATTCCGAAAACCAATAACGATGTTTCCCTTAAATTACTTCATCAGAAGCTGAATGAAAAGACTGAGCTTTTCTATCACGACATAATCGGTTGTGCCAGACAGACAAGAAAAATCTTAATTCAATATAAATTAATTGACATTGAACCGTTTAAAAATTGGATTGACGTATCTAAATTAAGATTACAAGAAAAATTCTCTTCCCATCTCTACAGTGAGGGAATCAATGCCAGCGATAAAGTAAAAACAGTTCCTGTAAAATATAATCCTGATGCTCCTTTAGTAGATGGTCGTGTAATTTTAAGAGATAACTTCGATAAACTTTTGGAGAAAGAAGATCGTTTAATAATTTTTGGTGAAGACAGCGGAAAAATTGGCGGCGTAAATCAAGGATTAGAAGGCTTACAAAAAAAATACGGAAAAATTCGTGTAGCAGACACTGGAATTCGAGAAGCAACCATCGTAGGTCAAGGAATTGGAATGGCACTAAGAGGGCTTAAACCCATCGCCGAAATACAGTATCTCGATTATATACTATATTGTTTGCAACTTCTGAGCGATGATTTAGCTACCTTGAGCTACAGAACCAAAGGAAGGCAGCTCGCTCCATTAATCATTCGTACCCGTGGTCATCGTTTGGAAGGAATTTGGCATTCAGGCTCACCAATGGCAGGAATGATACATCTTATGAGAGGAATCCATATTCTCGTTCCCAGAAATATGACCCAAGCCGCTGGTTTTTACAACACCCTTTTGCAGGCAAATCAACCTGCTGTTATTGTCGAATCACTCAATGGGTATCGTATAAAAGAAAAAATGCCTGCCAACTTGGGGGAATTTTCCTTACCCTTAGGGAAGATTGAAGTACTAAAAACTGGTGATGATATAACACTTGTTTCCTATGGCTCTACCCTCAGAATTGTCCAGCAAGTAGCTGATGATTTAGAAAATTACGATATCAATGCGGAAGTGATCGATATTCAAACATTACTACCTTTTGATAGCAATGGAGACATCAAACAAAGCATTATTAAAACCAACAGATTAGTGATTATTGACGAGGATATGCCTGGTGGTGCCTCCGCCTTTATACTTCAACAGCTTATGGATCACCAGAATATTTATCCATATCTCGACAACCAACCGAAGTTAATTGCAGCAAAGCCACACCGACCTGCTTATGCTGAAGATGGTGACTATTTTTCAAAGCCCTCAGCGGACGATATTTTCGAAGAAGTATATGAAATAATGCATGAAAGCAATCCAATCAAATATCCCAAGCTCTAGACTATATCGCTAAAACTTTTACCAATAGATCTTGTAATATACCTCTTTGGTTTCCAGATTTAACTCCAACTCCCTTGCTCTTTAGGTCGGCTTCTAATGTGAAATAAATCGCTTTACTAGCTTGCTTTAGGTTAAAATAACGAGCAGCCTGTTCATAATCCTTCAAAAAATACGGATTTACACCTAAGGCAGCAGCAGCTTTTGACTTATCGCTTAAACCATGATACATTAATATTCGCCTAAAAAAAGTATAAAAACCTGATATAGTCAACACTAATGGGTGATTTTTTGGATTTTCAGACATGTATTTTACAATTTGACAACAACTGTTAAAGTCTCGCTTACCCAAAGCTTTGTAGAGTTCAAAGTTATTGTAATCCTTACTGAAACCAACATGTTTTTCGACCAATTCTGGACTGATCATTGTTCCCTCAGGTAATACAATCTTGAGCTTATCAATTTCTTTTTCAATTTTACTTAAATCATTACCTAAAGCTTCGCAAAGCAACTGTAAAGCAGCGTTGTCCACGGAGAAGTTAGCGGCTTTAAGCTTTGCTCCAATCCAAGGTGACAATTGATTGTCATACAAGGGTTTACTATCTAATATTTCACCTATTTTCTTAGCTTCTTTATAGAGTTTTTTTCTTTTGTCAAAGGTTTTGTACTTATAACACAAAACCAAAACTGTGGCGGGCTGAGGATTCGATAAATAATCCGCAATCACATCCATTGACTTATCTAGATGCTGCGCTTCTCTAACAACAACCAAGTGATATTTAGACAACATCGGATAGCGTTTAGCAGTTTCAACTATTTGTGTAGCATCAGCTTCTTTGCCATAAAATAAAGAATAGTCAAAAGATCTGGCTGCCTCATCGATCAATTGATCTGTGATTTTAGATTCTAATAGGTCTATAAAATAGGGCTCTAGTCCCGACAGCAAGTAAAAGGGTTTATAGCTCTCCTTCGCAATTGAAGACATTAGATTATTAAATTCATGCATCTTTAAAAATTATATGCAATTTTGTATTATGGAAAAGCTCAATTTTCCCTTATATCAATTCTCCCTTAAAAGTAAGGAAAATAAAACCTTTATTTTTGACGCCGTTAGAAAAAAATGGCTTGTACTCACCCCCGAGGAGTGGGTAAGACAACATTGTATTCATTTTTTAATTAATCAAAAGGCTTATCCATTAGGACTTATACAGGTCGAAAAAAAATTGAAAGTGAACAAAAGAGAAAAAAGGTATGATATTGTTGCTTTCAACCCTCAAGGCTCCATCGCGCTGTTAGTTGAGTGCAAGGCACCAAGTGTTCCAATTACTCAAGATTCATTTGATCAAATTGCGCAGTACAATTTTGCTTTAAACAGTGACTACTTGATGGTCACTAACGGACTGGAACACTATTTTTGCCAGATGGACTTCGAGCAGAAAAAGTATATTTTCCTTAAAGATTTTCCCTCCTTTAAATCAATAATGAAATGAAAATAGCCATTGCCATCTTAAATTGGAATGGGAAAAAATTACTTCAGCGATTTTTACCATCCGTTATAGAAAACAGTCCTGAAGCTAGGGTACTTGTAATAGATAATGCCTCTGGAGATGGCTCTCAAGATTACATTAGAAAAAATCACCCTGAAATTCGACTGATTCAACTGGATGACAACTATGGTTATGCAGGCGGCTATAATCGCGGCTTAAAAAAAATTGACACAGATTTGATTTGTCTGTTAAATAATGATGTGTTGGTCAAAAAAAACTGGCTCCTCCCCATCATAGAACATTTTAAAGCCTATACGAACACAGCCATAGTTCAGCCACATATAAAGGATTTAAATCAACCAGACTATTTTGAATATGCTGGTGCAGCAGGTGGTTTTATTGACAGATTGGGGTATCCCTATTGTGATGGTAGGGTTTTTCAATCTTTAGAAAAAGACGATGGGCAATATGATCAAGACAAAAAAATATTTTGGGCAAGTGGCGCATGTTTTTTTATCAGAAAAGTCAAATTTGAAACTCTAGGCGGTTTTGATGAAGATTTCTTTGCTCATATGGAAGAAATTGATCTTTGTTGGCGTGCATTTAATCAAAACTTAGATGTATACTCTTTATACCAAACTAAAGTTTATCACTTGGGAGGCGGCACCTTAGGACTATCTCCGCAAAAAACTTATTTAAATTTTCGTAATAGTCTTTTTCTATTATTAAAAAATTTACCTGAAAAACGCTTGATCAGAATCATCGAACGGATGGTTTGGGATGGAGTAGCTATCTTTTTCTTTATATTTAGATTGCAATTTAAAAATGCTATTGCTGTTGTGAGGGCTCATTTTTCGTTTTATAAAAGTTTTACGAAAATGATGACAAAAAAGAAAAAACAACCGCTCAAAACCACCTATTTTAGCGTAAAATCACTCCCTTTGAATAATTTATTTACTAAAAGAGGTAAAATATTTAATCATTAAACCGCAGTTTTCGGTTTTTATCTTATTTTTACCCGAGTTTAACAAATCTACAATTAATTAAAATGAAAAAATATTTTGCAATAGCCACAGTTTCAGCAGTTTTGCTTTCTTCGTGTGTTTCTCAACAAAAATTTGCTGAACTAGAATCACTTCAGCAAAACACTAAAAGTTTACTGGATAGTGCTACCGTCAAATTAAATACTTGTAACGAAGAGAAAGAAGCTGCAGAAGCTCGCTTGGCTTCATTGCAGGATAGGGTGAATTTTCTTCAAGCAAACAATCAAGACCTTATCAACAACATTGGCAATCTAACTACACTTTCTCAAAAAGGTGCTGAAAACCTTGAGAAGTCGTTAGAAAGCATGAAAGAAAAGGACGTCAAAATCCAAAGAATGCAAGACGCAGTAACCAAAAAGGATTCTGTTACCCTTGCACTTGTTACCAGCCTTAAAGGTGTGTTGGGTAACATGAGTGATGATGATATTGAAATCAACGTTGAAAAAGGAGTTGTCTATGTTTCTATTTCCGACAAACTTTTATTCAGAAGTGGAAGTTACACCGTTACTAGAAGAGCTAAAGAAGTTCTTGGAAAAGTAGCCAAAGTAGTTAATGACAAACCAGAATTAGAATTTATGGTTGAAGGTCATACTGACAACGTACCAATCAAAATTGACGGAATTGAAGACAACTGGGACTTAAGTGTTAAGCGCGCTGTCTCAGTCATTAGAATTCTCCAAAACGATTTTGATGTAAGTCCAGAAAGAATGACTGCTGCAGGAAAAAGCTTTTACATGCCTGTTACAGACAATGACACCGCAGCTGGAAGAGCTAAAAATAGAAGAACTAGAATCGTTGTACTTCCGAAATTGGATCAATTTTATGATTTAATTCAAGAAGGAATGAAACAAGCTTCTAACTAGTCTTTAGTATATTTTAAAAAAAACCCTCCTTGTGAGGGTTTTTTTTTTGATTAAATCCAATCCCCCTTGCCAGGTCTAATAAGGATGGGTTCCCCCTCACAAAGATCAATTACCGTTGATGGAATATTTCCTCCGAATCCATCTTCCAGCATTAAATCAATTTTGTCCTGCCACCGTTCAAAGATCAAAGCTGGATCGGTGGTGTAGTCAATGATTTTGTCTTTATCGTGAAGTGATGTCGTAATCAATGGAACAGATAAAAGATCCAATAAGGCATCCAAAACAGGATGATTAGATATACGCACGCCTATGGCTTTGCGTTTTTCAAAAGGCTTAGGTAGTTTTAAACTAGGTAAAATAAAGGTATAGGGCCCTGGCAGACAACGTTTGAGTAGCTTGAAAGTTGGATTATCAAGTGGTTTTACAAATTTTGAAAGCTCTTCGAAGTTTTTTAAAAAAAAACTAAAGGGAGCCTTGTCTAACTTTACGCCTTTGATATCTGCCAACTTATTGAGTGTATTGTGTTGATTAATCAGACAACCAATTGCATAAACCGTATCAGTCGGGTAAATAATCAAACCACCATTTTCAAGAATATCGGCAGTTTTTTGGAGTTCTCTTAAATTTGGACTTGAGTTGTAAAACTTTAAAATATCTGCCATTACCCTTTAATCTTAAGCTTTGCAAATCGTAGCAATAGATTTTTTTTACCACCGACTTTAAAATCAATGAGCGCTTTTCTATCGTTTCCTTTACCTTCAATTTTTAAGACCTTTCCATATCCAAATCTAGCATGCTCCACCTGCATTCCCTCACTAAGGTCGCTTATCTCAGGGGCGATTGAAGCAATTGGCGTCTTATCATCAGCATTTATTTTTCTGAGTTTTCCCAATTGATTTTGACTGGGCATGGTATTGATTTTGGTATTACCTTTTGAGGGTATAACAGTCTTTTTAGATGGTTCAAACCCACCAAAAATCTCCTTATTCAGCATAGGTTTAAATACATAATCGTCTTTGGGAATCTCATAGTCAAGACAATTTTCATCCATTTCCTCTATAAATCTACTTGGTTCTGCATCCACCAGTTTACCCCATCGATAGCGAGAAAGTGTATAAGTAATGACAGCTTTTTCTTCTGCACGGGTAAGTGCAACGTAAAACAAGCGTCTCTCTTCTTCCAGTTCGGTTCGCGTATTAAGACTCAATGCCGAGGGAAACAGATCCTCTTCCAAGCCCACAATAAAGACCACCGGAAACTCCAACCCTTTTGATAGATGAACAGTCATCAGATATACACAATCAACATCTTCACCATTATCATTATCAAAGTCTGTCGCAAGGGCAATATCTTCTAAAAATTCAGTCAAGCTCCCGCTGGCATCAGCAATCTCTGTTTGCCCCTCTACAAAATCACGAATACCATTGAGCAGTTCTTCAACATTTTCAACCTTTGATACGCCCTCTGGAGTACCATCTTTCTTTAACTCCTGAACTAATCCAGTTTTTTTGGCAACCAAATCAGCTACTTCAAAAGCATTTGATTTTTGATTTTCGATTTGTAAACTGAGAATAAAATTCGAAAAGTTTGTTAGTTTATTAAGCGTTCCAGCATTGAGGGATAAATTTAATTTCGGCGCATTCTTAACTGTCTCAAAAAGGGAAATATCATTGTCCTTAGCTCCAATTATTAATTTATCCATAGTAGCCTGTCCAATTCCTCTGGCGGGATAATTGATCACCCGTTTGAGACTCTCCTCGTCATTGGGATTCACGATCAACCTCAAATAAGCCAACAAATCTTTAATTTCCTTACGTTGATAAAAAGAAAGCCCTCCATAGACGCGATAAGGAATATCTCGTTTTCTCAAAGCATCTTCTATTGCTCTGGATTGGGCATTGGTTCTGTAAAGAATAGCAAACTCTTTATTTTGCCTTTGCTCTTGCATTTTAATTTCGAAAATATTCGAAGCGACTTCCCTGCCCTCATCAGCGTCTGTTGTACATCGACGTACTTTGATCTTGCTCCCTTCTTTGTTAGAAGTCCAAACAACCTTTTCAATCTTGTTTTTGTTATGGCTAATTATCGAATTGGCAGCATTGACAATATTTTTTGTAGAGCGGTAGTTCTGTTCAAGCCGATAAAGCATTACATCATCATAGTCCTTTTGGAAGTTCAAAATATTATTGATGTTTGCACCCCTGAAACCATAAATACTTTGTGCGTCATCCCCTACCACACATATATTTTGGAATTTGTCAGAAAGTGCTCTTACAATAAGATATTGGGAGTGGTTAGTGTCTTGATACTCATCAACAAGTATGTATTTGAACCTATCCTGATACTTTGCCAGAACTTGAGGGTGCATATTTAGCAACTCATTCGTTTTGAGCAATAAATCGTCAAAGTCCATTGCACCAGCTTTGAAACAACGGTCGACATACTCTTTATAAATTTCTCCGATTTTAGGACGCCGAGACATGGCATCTGCTTCTTGTAAATCGGGATCATTGAAATAAGCTTTAACAGTGATTAAGCTATTCTTAAAAGCAGAAATTCGATTTCGAATTTGTTTAAATTTATAAATATCCTTGTCTAGCCCCATCTCCTTAATGATCGATGCAATCAAACGACCACTGTCTTGCGTATCGTAGATTGTAAAATCACGTGGAAATCCAAGCTTATCGGCTTCTTGTCTTAATATTCGGGCAAAAACTGAATGGAATGTTCCCATCCAAAGATTTTTAGCTTCTCCTTCCCCAACCAATTCAGCAATTCTCGCTTTCATTTCGCGCGCAGCCTTATTGGTGAAAGTAAGCGCTAATATGGAGAAACTGTCCACCCCATAGTGCATAAGATTAGCTATTCGATAAGTCAATACTCGTGTCTTTCCAGAACCAGCTCCCGCAATCACCATCAAAGGGCCATCCCGATGAAGAACTGGAGCCTGCTGGGCTTCATTAAGTTCAGATAATGAATTTTCTATGGATGTAGACATTTTAATATAAAATTAAAGTAATAATTCATTCAATAGTATTGAACATCTCGATAATTATAAACATCGTATTCATAAAATAAACAGGACAAGTCAAATAGAACTTTTTATCCAAAATCACAGGAAGTTTTAAACAATTCAAATTAATTCATTTTTAAAACGATTACTTTAGAGGCAAGATGGACTTGTTGCAAACTCCCATAGAGTACCTTAAGGGCGTTGGACCCAACCGAGCAAATCTGCTTAAACAAGAGCTTGATATAAATAGCTTTCAGGATTTGTTGCATTTTTTTCCACACCGTTATATAGATCGTTCCAAATTCTATAAAATCAGTGAATTGCCCAAAAACAACTCAGAAGTGCAGCTTAAAGGGTCAATCATCAGCATAAAAACGATTAATCAAAAAAGAGGAAAAAGGCTGACAGCTGTTTTTTCGGATGGAACACATCAAATTGAGTTGGTTTGGTTTCGAGGACACCAATGGATAAAAGAAAATCTAAAGCCAAATGTCCCCTATGTTATCTTTGGTCGACTCAACTGGTATGCTGGAAAACCGAATATGCCACACCCAGAAATGGAGATCGAAGAAAATTTTAATAAAGGATTTTCCAAATCGCTTCAGGCAGTCTATCCCAGTACAGAAAAACTTCTTGCCAAAGGAATTTCTCAAAGAGTAATCTCTAAAATGATGGCGGAATTACTCAATGCCATCAAAAGTCCTTTTATCGAAACCCTTCCCATTGGAATTATTGGTAAATATAAATTCGCCGATAAAGACGAGGCGTTAATCAATATTCATTTTCCCAAAAGTCAAGAAAAATTGACCGCAGCCTTAAATCGATTGAAGTATGAAGAACTGTTTTTTATACAATTACAATTATTGATCAAAAACCTTCAACACAAGCAAAAAATTAAAGGTTATGTTTTTAAAAATGTAGGGGCGCGATTCAACACTTTTTTTCAGCAAAATCTACCTTTTGACTTGACCAATGCCCAAAAAAAAGTCATCAAAGAAATCCGAAAGGACTTTGGAAATGGTCAACAGATGAATAGGTTACTCCAAGGAGATGTAGGCTCTGGAAAAACCATTGTCGCTCTAATGGTTATGCTTATTGCCGCGGATAATGGGTTTCAATCCTGTTTGATGGCACCTACTGAAATTTTGGCAAAGCAACACTTTCAATCCCTAACTGACATCATTGGTTCTCTCAACATTTCTATTGCCATTTTGACCGGCAGCACTAAAAAAGCTGAGCGGACAATACTTGCTGAAAAGTTAGAATCTGGCACCTTGGACATTCTAATTGGAACCCATGCTGTTATTGAAGATGCTGTTAAGTTTAAAAACCTTGGATTGGCGATCGTAGATGAACAACATCGCTTTGGAGTGGCTCAAAGAGCAAAGCTGTGGAGGAAAAACACCCTACCGCCTCATGTCTTGGTAATGACTGCAACGCCTATTCCTCGAACACTAGCCATGAGTGTATATGGTGACCTGGATATTTCTGTAATTGATGAACTTCCTCCAGGGCGAAAAAGAATTAAAACGCTACACCGCTATGACAGTAACCGCCTGAAAGTTTTTAAGTTTATTGCAGATGAAGTCGAAAAGGGAAGACAAATCTATATTGTTTACCCGCTAATACAAGAGTCTGAAAAAATGGACTATAAAGATTTAATGGATGGTTATGAAAGTATTGCTAGGGCTTTCCCTCAACCCAAATATCAGATCAGTATCGTGCATGGGAAGATGAAAGCCAAGGATAAAGATTATGAAATGGATAGATTTATCAAAAAACAAACACAAATCATGGTGGCTACCACTGTGATTGAGGTTGGGGTAAATGTGCCCAACGCCTCTACGATGATTATTGAAAGTGCCGAGCGATTTGGCTTATCTCAATTACATCAGCTTCGTGGACGCGTAGGAAGAGGAAATGATCAAAGTTTTTGTATTCTGATGAGCAGTCACCGGCTTAGTTCAGATGCCAAAACCCGACTAGAAACCATGACAACGACGACAGACGGATTTGAAATTGCTGAAGTTGATTTGAAACTGAGAGGACCCGGCGATTTAATGGGGACACAACAAAGTGGCGTGTTGCAATTGAAAATTGCTGACATTATCAAAGACAATCAATGGCTTAAAACCGCAAGAAATGATGCCCACGAGCTCTTGCGCTTAGATCCAAAATTGGAAGCTCCTGAAAATACTCCTTTGCGACAAACACTAGCTAAAATGAAAGCCTATAAAAACATTTGGAATTACATCAGTTAAAATTTAACGTTAACCATAGATTCTTATATTTGCCAATTGATTGAAAAGTCTACATATTATACATGAAAATAGCTTATAACTGGATTAAACAGTTTCTTAAAATAGACCTTCCTTACGACCAAGTCTCGGAAATGTTAACCGATCTTGGTTTAGAAGTTGAGGGTGTCAACAAATTCGAATCCGTTAAAGGTAGCCTCAAGGGTGTAATCGTCGGAGAAGTATTAAGTTGTAATCAGCACCCCAACGCTGACCGCCTAAAAGTGACCCAAGTAGATTTAGGCAGTGAAAAAGTACAAATCGTTTGTGGCGCCCTAAATGTAGCCAAAGGTCAAAAAGTTGCTATAGCTACCGTGGGAACCGAGCTTTATGGTCAGAATGGCGATGCTTTTCAAATCAAAAAAAGTAAAATCCGAGGAGAAGAAAGCTTTGGAATGATCTGTGCAGAAGATGAATTAGGGCTTGGAGCTTCTCATGACGGAATAATGGTTTTGGATGAAGTTTTAAAAAATGGAACCCCCTGCGATGAAGTATTTGATGTAGCTATAGATCAAGTGTTTGAAATAGGATTAACACCCAACCGAGCAGATGCCATGAGCCATATGGGGGTAGCTAGGGATCTAAAAGCCCTTTGTCAGTTTAAAGAAATTAAGCACCAATGGTCAATACCTGGAGTTGAAAATTTTAAAATAGAAAATTCAGCAGATTCCTTTTCTGTTACTGTCGAAGCGCCTGACAAATCCCCTCGTTATATGGGAGTAACCATTACAGATTTGACGGTAGCCCCCTCCCCGACTTGGTTACAAAATCGGCTTAAGTCCTTGGGACTTACTCCAAAAAATAATATTGTTGACATCACCAATTATATACTACACGATCTTGGGCAGCCTCTTCATGCCTTTGATCTGAGTAAAATTGAAAAGGGAATCATTGTAAAGACCGTTGAACAAAACACCCCGTTTGTTACCCTAGATGGCGAAAAACGCAAATTAGATGCGGAAGATTTAATGATTTGTGATCACAAGAAGCCACTCTGTATTGCCGGAGTATTTGGTGGCATAGATTCTGGCGTAAGTGAAACTACTACTAGTATTTTTTTGGAAAGTGCTTATTTTGATCCTGTTAGTGTGAGAAAATCTGCTAAGCGCCATGGGCTAAATACAGATGCGTCCTTCCGTTTTGAAAGAGGGGTCGATCCAGACCTTACCGAATATGCACTTAAACATGCTGCCAATATGATTGTCGAATTGGCTGGAGGTATCATAAAAGGAGAGCTACACGAGCATAGTGTCGAGCTGCCTGAAGCACCAAAATTCATGCTAAACCACGATGATATCAATAAGACCGTTGGACAAGAAATTTCTAAAGAAGATGTTTCTAAAATCCTTAATGGACTGGAAATCAATATAGAGCATTCAAATGAAGATGGTTTACTAATTGAAATTCCCCGTTATCGTGTCGATGTTACCCGACCAGCAGACGTTATTGAAGAAATACTGCGTGTCTACGGATATAATAACATTGAAATATCATCATCATTGCAAAGTAACCTCCCCTTGTACGAGGCACTTGATCACCACCAAATCGGGGAGCGCCTGTCAAATCAGTTGGTTGTATTAGGTTTTAATGAAATGATTAATAACTCCATTACCACCCCGCAGTACAGCGAATTAACTGCCAACCTTAAAGCCAAAAAAGGTGTCAATATCATCAATCCACTGGGAAAAGAGCTTTCACAAATGAGAGGTTCAATTCTTCCAAGTGCACTTGAGGTTGTTAAATACAATATTAATCGACAATCAAAAAATCTTAAATTATTTGAGCTGGGCAAGACTTATGAGGAACTTAACGGATCCTACGAAGAATCGAAATACCTTTCCCTTGTGGTAACTGGTAATGTTTACAATGAAAATTGGAATGTTGACAATCAACCAGGAATTTTCTTTTACTTTAAAGGAGTAATTAATCAACTGCTTGAAAAAAGCACCCAATTAAAATGGGAAGAAAAAAGTACTGTTCTAGATATTTTTTCGGAAGGATTATCCTATGGTATTAATAAACAACCCTTGATCGAATTTGGTTTTATAAAAAAACAACTTCTTAAAGCATTCGACATTGATCAAGAGGTACTTTATGCTGAGATTGATTTTAACGCGCTTGCTGATATTGCAAAAAACAATGATGTAAAATTTAAAGAAATACCTAAGTTCCCAAATTCCAAAAGAGATTTTGCTTTATTACTGGACACATCAGTACAGTTTGACAGCGTTAAGAAAATTGCTTTTAAAACAGAGAAAAATATTCTTTCTATCGTTGAACTTTTTGATGTATACGAGGGAGACAAGCTACCTAAGGGTAAAAAGTCCTACGGGGTTAGCTTTTACTTCCAAGACCCAAAAAAAACACTGACAGACAAGTATGTTGACAAGATCATGGGGAAACTTCAGCAGCAGTTTGAAAGTCAACTCGGTGCCCAGTTAAGATAATTTTTATCCTTTTCCTTTTTTGCAGTTGTTAAAACCTAATTTTATTTATAATTTTACATAAATGAAAAAGAAGGATGCAGATGAAACTACTCACTCCCACACAAATCGACCAAGTACTTGAAAAAGCTGCCCAGCGAGAATCCTCTAGGGGATTTGAAACACTAATTAGTGGCTTACTTCAACTCAATACAGACAACGTTAATAACTTCGATTTTGATCTTTTAGAAACGCATAGAATACTCCATGTCGATCAAATTAAAAAGGTGTGTATCGATTATCGTTTACGATTTCTTGACCTGAAATACTTTAAAGGCAATATTCCGCCTTCTGCTATTGAAAAGATATGCGAACTGGAAAAGACTCATGAGACCACTCTGAAAGGTTTCAAAATAATGGCTCCCTCCGTTCTATTTCGTCTCAAAAAGACTGATGATCCCTTATTGTTTGTTCCCCTCGGAAATGACTATTATTACCTAATCCACAAATGGGGAAAAGACCTTTCGCCTTTGAGAAGGGTTTGGGCTTGGCCTTTCAAAAATATTTGGAATCTTCTTACTGCTGTATTATTTGTAAGTTTATTTGCCACTCTATTAACCCCTTATCAGATTTTTACTAAAACGCAAACGCCTTCAACTTTTTGGATGCTCTATTTTTTCATGTTTAAAGCCATCGCATCGATTGTATTGTTCTATGGTTTTGCATTAGGGAAAAATTTCAATCCAGCTATTTGGAATAATCGCTACGATAAGACCTAAATTTTTAAATGCCCCAAAATTTCGTAAAATTATACACTGGAAGTCCTATATCCGTCTTAGCAGTTTTGTCTGCACTAGCATCCTTTGATATAATCCCAATTATAAAAGACCCAAATGAATCTGCTAGATTGGCTGGCTTTGGAAGTCTCAGCGATCTTCAAACAGTTTGGGTGCACCCAGACGAATTTAAAAAAGCAGAAGAAGTGCTATCCAAAATAGATTTCTGATTTTTTTTAATTTTTTATATTAGCCTACATGAAACAATTTATTTTACTACTTCTAGGTTCAATTCTATTTATTCCTAACCGAACTGAAGCGCAGGTAGATTCAAATGATTTGGGAGCTTGGTATATGTATGTTTACAACGCCTCATTTAATGAAAGTCAATGGGGAATACAAGGAGATTTTCAACATCGTAACTTTAATATTTTAGGTGATCTTCAACAGATACTAATGCGAAGCGGAATAACTTACAGGCCCAAAAACAGTCCCTTAAAATTAGTTGTTGGTTATGCAAATATAACTACTGGAACCCCTGGTGAATCAAAAGCTACCGTAGTTGAAAACAGAATATATCAGGAGACTTCTTTCCCTATTAAACTAGGAAAGCGAATCTACACCAATCACCGTTTTCGCTATGAGTTACGCTATATTGATCGTCAAAACCCCAGAACACGTTATCGGTATAATTTGTTTTTAAATATTCCACTCAAGGGTGAAGTTATAGTCCCAAAAACCCCCTATTTGGCTTTTTATAATGAGCTTTTCATCAATGGACAAAGAAATATAGGTAATAATCAATTGGTTGACTTCTTCGATCGCAATCGATTGTATGGTGCTTTGGGCTATTCAATCAATGAAAGTCTTAAAATGCAACTAGGAATAATGCGCCAGACAACCAATATTGACGGTAAAAACCAATTGCAATTAAGCTTCCATCACTCCTTATAAAGTTTTAATTTCTAATTTTTGTAAGCATTACAATAATCTTGTAATACTAGTATTAGCGGTAGCAAATCCGCCTCTTTAAATATAAAATTTAACTACTGGCTGAAGTCTTTTTATTTCCTTTGTATAGCATGAAGGTCAACACAGCAACAAAAGTCCCTGTGTAGAGAGCTTCGTCCCATGAAGTGTAAAAATGAGACGGATGATTGAAAATATCTACACAGAAAACAATTACATCTATGGCTACTGCAATACCAAGGCGATTTCTAAATCGCCTACTAAAGGCTGTAAGAGAATAAAAAAAATAAATTATTGAAGTTGGAACTCCTGTATATAAAGCAGTTATGAGATGCTGACTAGAAATATTTGACAAATCAAACTTGACCATCATAATAAGACAGGCAATGGAAGCTTCAGAAAAAAACAGAATGGATTCGTAGAAGTTAGTCTTGTATTTAACAAATAAGCTTTTCATAAGTTAAAGATTTGGGATCTTTAATTTAAATAAACAAATTTTAAT
>CAJWGK010000017.1 GCA_913030895.1 uncultured Flavobacteriaceae bacterium
TTTCTTACTTTTGTTTTACAAGAACCACCTATGAACAAAAACCAGCAAAGACGTCAAGCTTTGGTTTATCATGCCAAGCCCCAACCTGGGAAGACTGAAGTAGTCCCTACCAAGAGTTATAGAACGCAACGCGACCTTGCATTGGCTTACTCTCCTGGGGTTGCTATTCCCTGTCAAGAAATTGAAAAAGAAGTTGAAAATGTTTATAAATACACCAATAAAGGCAATCTTGTCGCTGTAATTTCAAACGGGACCGCTGTTTTAGGTTTGGGAGACATTGGCCCAGAGGCATCCAAACCGGTAATGGAGGGGAAAGCCCTATTATTTAAAATCTTTGCAGACATTGATGTTTTCGATATAGAAATTAACGAAAAAGACCCAAAAAAATTCATTCAAGCCGTAAAAGCCATTGCCCCAACTTTTGGTGGTATCAACCTTGAAGACATTAAGGCTCCTGAGGCATTTGAAATTGAGGATCGCCTTAAGGCAGAATTGGATATTCCCTTGATGCATGATGATCAACACGGTACAGCCATAATTTCCTGTGCTGCCCTAATCAATGCCCTTGAACTGACCAATAAAAAAATTGAGGAGGTCAAAATAGTGATCTCTGGTGCTGGTGCTGCAGCGATTTCCTGTACCAGGCTTTACCAAGCTTTTGGAGCGGTAAAAGAAAATATAGTAATGCTCGATAGTAAAGGGGTGATCCGAAAAAGTAGGGAGAACCTAACGGCTCAAAAAGCTGAATTTGCAACTGACAGAAATATTGATACTTTGGCTCAAGCTATGAAGGGTGCGGATGTGTTTATAGGATTGTCTCAACCCAATATTGTCGATAAAGAAATGCTATTGTCTATGGCAAATGACCCCATTGTTTTTGCGATGGCCAATCCGACACCTGAGGTTGATTATCAATTGGCATGTCGAACACGAGCTGATATTATCATGGCAACTGGTAGATCTGATCACCCCAATCAAGTTAACAATGTCTTGGGTTTTCCGTTTATTTTTAGAGGAGCACTAGATGTTAAAGCAACCAAAATCAATGAAGCCATGAAAATGGCAGCTGTTGAGGCCTTAGCAGCATTGGCCAAAGAATCTGTTCCTGAACAAGTCAATATTGCTTATGAAGAAACCAAACTCAACTTTGGTAAGGATTATATCATTCCGAAACCATTCGACCCCCGTTTGATTGTCGAGGTGCCGCCAGCAGTAGCCAAAGCAGCTATAGTGTCTGGAGTGGCAAGAGAGGAAATCAAAGATTGGGAAGAATATAAGGGCAGATTGGCAGAGCGTCTGGGCGGACATCAGAAGATCTTGAGGATGATTCATGATCGAGCCAAATCCGCACCAAAAAAAATAGTCTTTGCTGAGGCAGACCAATTAGACGTTTTAAAAGCAGCTCAAATCATCCATGAAGAAGCTATTGGAATTCCCGTTTTATTGGGTAATAAGGAGGTTATTTTGAATCTTAAGGAATCTATTGATTTTATGGATGAAGTTACCATCATCGACCCCAAAACCGATGAGCATAAAGCCAGTAGGGAAAAGTATGCCAAAGCCTTTTGGGAGAGTCAAAAAAGAAGAGGTAAAACTCTTTACGAGTGTAATAGCCTACTTCGGGAGCGTAATTACTATGCTGCAATGATGGTTAAAACAGGTGAAGCAGATACCATGCTCTCTGGATTTTCTAGAAAATATCCTGCAGTAGTAAAGCCCATTCTTGAAGTGATGGATAAAATTAAAGGGGTTGACCGTGTTGCTGCGACCAACTTGATGCTTACCAAAAGAGGGATGTTATTTTTATCTGATACTTCAATTAATGTCAATCCAAATGCAAAGGAATTGGCCAAAATAGCCCACATGACCGCCCAAGCCGTGAAACTGTTTGGTGTAGAACCCGTAATGGCGCTTTTGTCATACAACAACTTTGGTTCTTCCCCTTTCCCTGAGGCCAAAAAGGTCTCTGAAGCAGTTGATTTTTTACATCGAATGTACCCAGACTTAATTGTTGATGGCCCAGTACAATCTGATTTTGCATTAAATAACGAAATGCTAGCGGAGCGTTTTCCTTTTTCTGCTCTGAACAAAAGAAAAGTAAACACTTTGATCTTCCCTAACCTAGATGCCGCGAATATTACTTATAAAATCATTAAGGAATTAGACAACACCCTGTCCATTGGACCCATTTTAATGGGGCTCAAGCACCCTGCTCACATCCTTCAGTTAGGAGCTTCGGTTGATGAAATTGTGAATATGGCTGCTATTGCCGTTATTGACGCGCAGGAAAAACAAAAACTTAAAAACAGTAAATGATAACACAAATTAAAGGAAGGCTGGTCGAAAAAACACCCACTTATTTAGTGATCGATTGTAATGGAATTGGCTATGAAGTAAATATATCGCTCAATACTTTTTCGAGTTTATCTTCCGATGAAAATATTCAGCTCTTTACCCATTTACAAATTAGAGAAGATGCACATATTTTGTACGGATTTTTTACTGCGGTTGAAAGGGCAGTTTTTCGATTGCTCATTGGCGTTTCTGGGATAGGAGCTAGTACTGCCAGAACCATGCTTTCTTCCTTAACCCCAAATGAAATTCAACATGCAATTCTAACTGAGGATGTTCCCAAAATTCAAGGTGTTAAAGGAATCGGTCTTAAAACTGCTCAGCGCGTTATCATTGAACTTAAGGATAAGATAAAAACTTTACAGGGAATGGAAGAAATTCCAGTCCTACAAAGCAATACAATTAAAGAAGAAACGTTATCAGCATTAGAGGTTCTCGGTTATTCGAGAAAAGCCTCAGAAAAAGTAGTTGATAATCTCATTCAAGGCCACCCTGATAGTACTATTGAAGATCTAATAAAAGGTGCCTTGAATAAACTGTAAGACCCCTTGATTTGTAGGAAAGAAAGTAAATATCTTTTATTCAAATTTCGACTTCTTTTCCTGCTTTTGATTTCTACAGTCTATGTAGCGAAAGCCCAGGACGAGTCAGGCTATGATTTGTCCAAAACAAAAATAACAACCTCTTCAGTAATCAGTTCCAAATACTCCTATGATCCTGAAACAGGGATGTATGTCTACAGCCAAACGATAGAGGGTTATCCGATTAATGCCCCTTTGGTATTGACTCCAAAACAATTTCAAGCCATGGTGTTGAGTGAGCAGATGAAAGGGTATTTTCAAGAAAAAATAGCGACTTTGGCGGGGAATTCAGCTAACCTCAGTGAGAGTCAAAAAAATCTACTCCCAGAGGTTTATGTCAACAGTAAATTTTTTCAATCGATTTTTGGTGGAAATGTTATAGATATTGTTCCTCAAGGATCTGTGGGGATCGATTTGGGTGTACGCTATCAAAAAAACGATAATCCAGCTGCCTCTCCAAGAAACAGAAGAAGCTTTGGCTTTGATTTCGATCAAAGAATTAGCCTTAGTTTATTGGGAAAAATAGGGGAGCGTTTACAAATTACAGCCAATTACGATACAGAGTCTACCTTTGATTTTCAGAATTTGGTAAAAATTGAATTCAACCCACCCAGATTGGCTGATACCTCAGAAATAATTCCAGATTTAAATAACCCTAATTTATCTAACGCAAAAGATAAAGTAAGTGATTTCGGCCAAAAGGTTTCCAATACCCAACAAAAGATCGGTGATTACCAAAGCACCTTGAACGATGCAAAAAGAAAAATAATGGATTTGAAATCCAAAGCTGGTGATTTTTCAAAGGAAAACCTGATGGGGGTTGGAGATAACGTGACTGACTTCCTCAACGGAAAAGTAACTGAGGACGCCATACTTCAGAATATTAGTATTGGTAACATTAGCATGCCGCTCAACAGCAACCTTATTAGGGGCGCGCAGAGTTTATTTGGAGTGAGAACAGATTTAAAATTTGGAAGAACTAACATAACAGGTGTTTTTTCTGAGCAACGCTCACAATCTCAAAACGTTGTGGCTCAAGGCGGCGGAACCCTTCAAGAGTTTAATATTTTTGCGCTTGATTATGAAGAAGATCGCCATTACTTTTTGGCACAGTATTTTAGAGATAATTACGATAAATTTCTAATCAATTACCCCTATATCAATTCTCCAATACAAATTACTCGAATTGAGGTTTGGATAACCAATCGCGGTTCTCAAACAACTAATATTCGTAATGTTATCGGTTTTCAAGATTTGGGAGAAAGCGATCCAGTTAAAACAAAGCTTGACGATGGGATACAAAACTTTTTTACTGGAAAAATACCACAATCCCCGCCTTCAAATGATAACAATTCTCTCAATCCCGAGGCTATCGACCAAGAGGGGATTCTTAAGGGGGCCATCCGAGATATTGCGTCAGTGTCTAACGCTTTTGGTTCCTATAAAAACCAATTTAATGAAGGTTTTGATTATGCTGTTTTGGAAAGTGCCAGAAAGTTGAATTCCAATGAATATAAATTTCATCCTCAGTTAGGATACATTTCATTAAACCAGCGTCTTAGTAATGATGAGGTATTAGGGGTTGCATTTCAATACACATACAGAGGAAAAGTCTATCAAGTAGGAGAGTTTGCGAATGGTGGGGTATCAGGAACGAGTACAACACAAAGCCAGAACAACGAAGTTCAGGTAATTAATAACAACAGCCTTATTGTTAAATTATTAAAGAGTAATATTACCGATGTGCGTCAGCCCATATGGGATCTGATGATGAAAAATATCTACAATACCGGAGCCTATCAATTGGCACAAGAGGATTTTAGACTTAATATATTATATTCAGATCCTTCACCTATAAATTATTTGACTCCCATTGATAAAGCGATATGGCCGGAAGCGATGGGGGATCGTGTCCTGCTGAATACATTTAGCTTGGATAAATTAAATTTTTATCAAGACCCACAACCAGAGGGGGATGGCTTTTTCGATTATATCCCTGGAGTAACTATTGAGCCTCAATACGGAAGAATTATTTTCCCTACCGTTGAACCCTTTGGAGCATTTCTTTTTGAATTGCTAGACGACCCCAATTCCCAAAAGGAAGATTACGAGAACGAGACCACCTATAATGCCAATCAAAAGCGCTATGTATTCAGTGAGATGTATTCCAAAACTAAAGCGGCAGCATTAGAGGATACTGAAAAGAATAAATTTCTATTGAAAGGAAGGTATAAATCTGAAGGTGGTGATGGAATCCCAATTGGAGCCTTTAATGTCCCAAGGGGTTCAGTTAAAGTTACAGCAGGAGGAAGGCTATTGAGAGAAGGCATTGACTATACCGTGAATTACGCTATTGGTCGAGTAAAAATAATCGACCCTGCTTTGCAAGCATCTAACGTCCCAATAAATATATCCGTAGAGAACAACTCTTTTTTTAACCAACAAAACAAAAGATTTTCCGGAATCAATGTTGTACATAAATTTAACGATAAAGTAGTTATCGGTGGTACCCTTCTCAACCTAAGTGAAAATCCACTAACCCAAAAAGCGAATTATGGTACTGAGCCAGTAAACAATACTATGATTGGGTTTAACACAAATTTCTCTACCGAAATTCCTTTCCTCACACGTTTGGTCAATAAGATACCCACCATTAAGACCAATGTGCCTTCCATGCTTTCCTTCCGTGGTGAAGTTGCGCATTTGATCGCTGGTAAGCCAAAAAATACCCAGCTAAATGGAGAGACCAATGTTTATATTGATGACTTTGAAGGCGCGCAAACCAATATTGATATTAAGGGCTTTAACGCTTGGAAACTTTCTAGCGTTCCCTCTAAAAACTTTAAAGGCTCTGAAATAAAGGACAATGATCTAGAATCTGGATACGGAAGAGCAAAAATGGCTTGGTACTCGATAGACCCCATTTTCTATGCAGGCGGCAGACCTTCAGGTATTAATAATGACGATGTATCACTCAATACTACACGTAGGATTTTTATCAAAGAAATTTTTCCTGAGCAAGACTTAGTACAAGGAACAACTACTGTTCAGAACACCCTTGATTTAGCATATTACCCCCAAGAAAGAGGGCCCTACAATAACGCAACAAATGAAGAATTTGAAAGTGAAATTGACGAAAATTGGGCGGGAATTATGCGACCGATAAACTCTACTAACTTTGAACAGTCAAATGTGGAATTTATTGAATTCTGGTTGTTGGATACCTTTAGTGAATTGGAAACCCAAGAAGATGATTTGGGAGACCTTTATTTTCATTTGGGAAATATATCGGAAGATATTCTAAAAGACGGGCGTAAACAGTTCGAAAATGGTTTGCCAGGAAATACTGGACAGAATTTGATTTATTCAACCCCTTGGGGTAAAGTTCCCTCAACCCAGTCATTACTATATGCTTTCAATACCGTTGCAGAGGATAGGCTTGTTCAGGACGTAGGTTTTGATGGACTTAATGACCAAGAAGAACGGTTAGTGTACACCAATGGTCCAGCGGAGGATCCAGCAGGAGACAATTACGAATTCTTTGTTGCCTCGCAAGGAGGAGTCTTAGATCGCTATAAAAACTATAATGGTTCCCAAGGGAATTCCCCAGTTGCTTTCTCTGACACTAACAGAGGAAATACCACTGAACCCGATTCGGAAGACATCAACCGTGATCAGAGCATGAATACCATTGATAGCTACTTCGAATACCGTATTCCGATATCCAAACAAATGGGAGTGGGCAATCATCCTTTTATCACCGATGTTCGTGAAAATGTCAAGGTCAAAGTGCCCAATGGCGAACAAATAACTACTCGTTGGATTCAATTTAAGATTCCTGTTCAAAAAGGCTATTATGAAGACACCCAATTTAGTGAATACTTTGAAGCGATCAATTCCATAGAAGATTTGCGATCTATCAGGTTTATGAGGATGGTTCTTAAAGGTTTTTCTCAGCCTACGGTCTTGCGTTTTGGTACTCTAGATTTAGTAAGGGGTGATTGGCGTCGGTACAATCAAAAACTGAATGATGATTTACCTACCAATAAAAATACCACTGTAGACATCAGCACGGTAAACATTTTGGAAAATGAAAACCGAATTCCCGTAAATTATATTTTACCGCCAGATATTCAAAGAGAACAAGTCAATAACAACAATACAATAGTCAGGCAAAATGAACAATCCATGTCCTTTAGGGTATGTGATCTACAGCCCATGGATTACAGAGCAGTTTATAAAAACGTCAATGTAGACATTCGACAATATAAAAAACTAAAAATGTTTATCCATGCTGAGTCAATTGCAGGACAGGAGTCCCTTCCTGGGGAGGGAACCGCAGATGAGTTCGACCAAAGAATGGTTGCATTTTTAAGATTAGGAACCGATTTTAAAGATAATTATTACCAGATTGAAGTTCCATTAAAGCCAACTGAGTATTCTGAAAGCACAGGGAATAGACTGACTGCAGAGGCAGTTTGGCAACCAGAATCTAACTCCATAGAAGTACCTATAAAACTTCTTGCCAAGTTAAAGGCTGCCGCAATCAACAATGGGAGTGTTGGTCGTGTGTCCTATTTTAATGAAGATCTGAATCCTGTTGGAGAATACTCCCCGATTAGTGGCTTACCTGGTTTTAAAAAGTACAAATTTGCAGTTAGAGGGAACCCGTCCTTAGGCTCGATTAAAACACTTATGATCGGGGTTAAAAACCCCTCTCAAAATTTAGGAGATGAGCTATGTGGTGAGGTTTGGTTCAATGAATTAAGGATAGCAGGAATTGACTCTCAAGGAGGATGGGCTGCAACAGGTGCTTTGGATGCCAATCTCGCTGATTTCGCCACAGTGGCTGCTACAGCAGGATTGTCTACTATTGGTTTTGGTGCCATTGACCAAACCCCCAATCAAAGCAATCGGGAAGATATGAAGCAATACGATGTAATCACTAACATCAATGCGGGTCAGTTACTACCTGAAAAATGGGGCATCCAAATTCCTTTGAGTTTGAATGTTGGGGAAACTTTCATCACTCCAGAATATGACCCATTTTATCAAGATATTCTTCTACAAGATCGATTGGATGCGACGGTAAGAAGTTCTCAAAGTGATTCTATTAATCAACAAGCCATTGATTACACTAAGAGAAAAAGTATCAGTTTTATTGGGGTAAGAAAAAATAAAACGGGTGACCGTCCGACCCGATTTTATAGCCCTGAAAATTTTGATTTTTCATACGCCTACAATGAAATGTCACATCACGATTATGAGATAGAAAGCCAAAAAGATCAAACCCTTCAGTTGGGGACTAATTACGGCCATTCCTTTAAGCCAGTTGAAATCAATCCATTGCGAAAGGTGAAGTTTTTAAACAGAAAAAAATATTGGCAATGGCTTAAGGAAATTAATTTTAATCTCATGCCCAGCAGTTTGGAAATAACTTCCAATATTAATCGAAATGCTAGTAGTCAGCGTTTTAGAAAGGTTTACATGGAGGGGGTAAATAATGCGGAACAAATTCCCTTACCTGATCTACAACTGCGAAATTATTTATTCGATTGGTCGTACGCGATAAATCATAACCTTACCCGATCTCTGAGATTTACCTTTACGGCAACCAACAACAATATTGTCAGAAACTTTTTACAGGATGAATCCGGCAGTGGATTTGGGCGCGTAAATAAAAGTTTAACTATATGGGATGGGATTTGGGACACTGGTCAATCAGACCGTCATTTTCAATCTTTATCATTGAATTATAAAATTCCATTGCGATTGATTCCATTCTTGAGCTTTATTGATGCCAATTATAATTATACGGGAGATTTTAGTTGGCAGAGAGGATCTAATGCTATGTCGGCAGTTACCAATGAGAATGGCCAACAGCTTGGGCAAATCAACACCATTCAAAATGCCAATACAAAAACCCTTACGGGTTCAATTTCGTTCAGTAGGCTATACAACATCTTGGGGTTAAAATACAAATCTAATGTAGTCAATTCCTTTACTCGCAATCCAGCTCCTAGGGAAAATCAAAAGTCAGACGAAAAGGAAAAAACCAAAAAAAATAATGCTTTCAAAAAAGGAGCAACGACAATAGTCAACTTACTTTCTTCCGTCAAAAGGGTACAATTCAATTATTCTGAAAATAATGGTAAGGTAATTCCAGGTTATCTTCCAAATGTTGGATTTTTGGGAACGATGGACCCCTCATTTGACTTCACATTTGGAAGCCAAGCCGATGTACGGTATGAGATTGCCAAAAGAGGTTGGCTGACAAATTTCCCGAATTTTAACGAACCCTTTGTCCAAGTTCACAATAATAAACTCAACGTATCAGCCCAAATTAATCCTTTAAAAGACCTTACGATCGACCTTAATGCTGAGCGAAACTATTCTAATAATTTATCAGAGAACTTCAGCGTTGAGAATCAGAAGTACGTTTCATTAAACACCAATGAGTATGGTAATTTTGGAATGTCTACAATTTTAATAAAAACGGCTTTCTCAGGAGGTTCTGGCATTGTCAACAATAATTTTCAAAAATTTAGGGATAACCGATTGATTATTGCCCAGAGACTTGCACAGAAAAACCAGGGCTCAAACTTTGAATATGACCAAGATGGTTTTCCGGAGGGTTACAATAAAAATCATCAGACGGTGATGGTGGCATCCTTTTTAGCTGCCTACTCTGGGACAAATCCCAATAAAATTTCATTCAATCCAGTTCAAGCTACCCCGTTGCCAAACTGGAACCTAAACTATACTGGATTGACAAAAATTAAATCTATCGGTCGAATTTTCAACCGTTTTTCCATTTCTCATGGATATAGATCTAGCTATACCTTAACTAACTACCAGACCAATTTAGAGTATGACCCGAATCAACCTCTTCAAAAAGATCGCGTTGGAAACTACTTGACTTCAAGATTTTATTCTAATATTAATTTAGCGGAGCAATTTAACCCATTGATTCGTTTGGATATTGAGTTTAAGAATTCCCTTAAAATTCTGGCGGAGTTAAATAAAGACCGAAGTTTATCATTAAGCTTAGACAATAGTTTATTGACCGAGCAAACTGGCGATGAATATGTAATAGGTATGGGCTATCGATTGAAAGATCTTAGGATTAGGACTCGTTTGGGAGGGAGGAGAGTTACCCTGAGTGGTGATCTTAATCTAAAAGCAGATTTTTCTTACAGAAAAAATATCACATTACTGAGAAATTTAGAATATAACAATAACCAAGTTACAGCTGGACAAACACTTATGTCAATTAAATTTTCAGCAGGCTATAACCTTTCAAAAAATTTAACCAGTCTTTTATTTTACGATCATAATTTTTCAGAATTTGCCATCTCCACTGCTTTTCCACAAACATCGATTCGCTCTGGAATAACCATCCGCTATAATTTTGGAAACTAAAAGTGAATTACATTACTTTGTTAAATTATTTTATTTAAAAGATGAATATTCCGACCGGACTTAAGTATAGCAAAGACCATGAATGGGTCAAAATCGACGGTGATATTGCCACAGTTGGCATCACTGATTTTGCCCAGCAAGAACTAGGAGACATTGTATATGTTGAAATTGAAACAACCGGAGAGACTTTGTCAGTAGAGGAAGTTTTTGGTACAGTAGAAGCCGTAAAAACTGTCTCTGACTTGTTTATGCCCTTAAGTGGATCGGTTCTTGAGTTCAATTCTGCCCTTGAGGATTCCCCTGAAGCGGTCAATGATGACCCCTATGAATCTGGTTGGATGATAAAAATTAAAATTGATGACCCTAGCCAAATCGCGGAGCTTCTCGACGCACAGGCTTATCAACAATTGATACAGGCTTAGAAATTATCTTCTATATCGTTTAAAAAAATCTTGTTTATAATTGATTTTTTTTTAGTTTAGCATACTAAATTTAGCAGATATCATGCAACCCAAAAAGAACGTAAAAGCTGATTTAACTAAGAATAGTAGTCTCTATTTTATCATAGGGCTTAGCGCTGTTTTATTTATTTCATGGCAAGCTATTGAGTGGAAAACATATGATAAAAGTGGATATGGATATGAAGCATTAAATGTTGATGACGATGATGATGAAGAAGTTCCTATCACTGAACAGATTAAGGTTCCACCGCCTCCACCACCACCTCCACCTGCTCCTGAAATCATTGAGGTAGTCGAGGATGAGGAAGAAGTTGAGGAAACAGTAATTGAATCCACTGAAACAGATCAAGAAGAAATTGTTGAAATTGTTGAGGTTGAGGAAGAGTTTGAAGATGTTGATGTACCCTTTGCTGTCATCGAAGATGTTCCCATTTACCCAGGCTGTGAAAAAGTAGCTAAATCTAAGAGAAGACAGTGTTTCCAAGAGCAAATTAATAAGCACATTAGAAAAAACTTTAGATACCCTGAAATTGCTCAAGAAATGGGTATTCAAGGACGGGTGTACGTCAATTTTATAATTTCAAAAGATGGTTCAATTACTAACATTAGAATGCGTGGCCCAGATAAAAATTTGGAAAAAGAAGCTGCAAGAATTATCGGCAGACTTCCAAATATGACTCCGGGTAAGCAAAGAGGTAGACCAGTACGGGTTCCTTTTAGTATTCCAATTACTTTTAGATTGCAATAACGCCCCGCAAAATAATACTTTTAACTAAGTCTTAAAGCCATCGGTTTTAAGACTTTTTTGATGCACTTTGGTATAGTTTTATGGAACCCCCTAATACCATGAAATTATGTTACCTAAAAAAAACTCAAAAGCTGATTTAAACAAAAAATCCTAACCTTTTTTTGATAGGTCTAGTATTTATTCTCTTTACTGCTTGAAGGGCAATAGAACTAAAAACCTATAAAAGCGATATCGAACTAGATCGCCTATCTGTAAACAGTGATGATGAAGAAGACATTCCAATTACAGATTTGAAAATTACGCCACCACCACCACCACCGCCCCCTCCTCCAGCACCCCAAATGATAGAGATCGTTGAAGATGAAGAAGAAGTTGAAGAAACAGTCATTGAATCTACTGAGACCGATCAAGAGGAAATTATCGAAGTGGATGACATAGATATAGAGGAAGAGGAGGATGATCTTTCAGTCCCTTTTGCTATAATAGAGGATATTCCATTGTTTCCGGGCTGCGAAAAGGTCAAAAAAAGTAAAAGAAGGCAGTGTTTTCAGGAAAAAATTAATCGTCATATCGTTAAGAACTTCAGGTATCCGGAGATCGCACAAGAGATGGGGATTCAAGGAAGGGTATATGTAAGTTTTATCATTGACAAACAAGGTAATATTATTACAGTAACGCCAAGAGGACCAGACAAAAACTTAGAAAAAGAAGCCAAGCGTATTATTGATGCACTACCGAAAATGATTCCTGGTAAGCAGAGAGGTAGACCTGTCCGTGTTCCCTATTCGATCCCGATAACATTCAAATTACAATAATTAAAAACACTGTTTAAAATCGTATTCTGGACTTTGCACATTGATAATTTGTAGCCTATCTTTGCAGAAGGATCAATGATGATGAAGACCCATTCGGATAGTTTACCTTTAATTACCCTTAATATCGGAGCACTAATTAGTGATTTTTTACAGTTAACTAAGTTTCGACTTGCTGTAAGTGTCGTTTTCTCTTCTGTTGCGGGTTATTTGTTGGCTGCTGATCAAATTCAAATTCAGGTTTTGTTAGGCTTGTTTTTTGGGGGGTTTGCTATGGTAGGAGCTTCAAATGCCTTCAATCAATGGATTGAAAAAGACAGAGACGCTCTGATGATTCGAACTAAAAACCGTCCGCTGCCTGCTGGGCGCATGAATAATCTCACAGCAGTAACTATCGCTTCAGTATTGACTATACTGGGCATTATCATTTTACAATACATTAACTATAAGACAGCGTTATTTGGCGCTTTGTCCATATTCATATACACTTGTATTTACACTCCATTAAAAACCCTTACGCCGCTAGCTGTTTTTGTAGGTGCCTTTCCTGGTGCTATCCCATTTATGTTGGGTTGGGTTGCGGCTACTGGTAGTTTTGGTATTGAACCTGGTATTTTGTTTATGGTTCAGTTTTTTTGGCAGTTTCCACACTTCTGGGCAATTGGTTGGATGATGGATGAGGATTACAAAAAAGCGGGATTCAAAATGTTACCAACAGGGAACCCTGATCGAGCGACCGCTTTTCAAATTGTATTTTATACCCTTTGGACTATTATCATCTCAATTTTGCCTTATACGAGATATTCTGGGGAATTAAGTTTATCCCTTTCAGCTGTGGTAGCTTTAATTATCATCGGCGGATATTTTCTGTTTTTTGCGCTTAAACTGATGCAACGAAAAACCAAAGAGGCAGCCAGAAAATTGATGTACGCTAGTATTGCTTATATCAGTTTATTGCAAATAATTTATGTTCTTGACAAATGGATTTAGGTATGGATGAATTAGAGATAAAACAAGTTAAGGCCAAAAAAATGATGTTATGGGTCGGTATGATCAGTATGGCAATGACCTTTGCAGGTTTAACCAGTGCCTATGTTGTAAGTAGCACAAGAGCCGACTGGTTATCTCAATTTGACCTTCCTGTTGCTTTTGCTATTAGCACAATTTTGATTCTGCTGAGTAGTATAACCTTTTATTTAGCAAAGCAATCGCTGAGTAAAAAAAATATTGAACAAACCAAATTATTAATTCTGAGTACCTTTATTTTGGCAGTACTTTTTATCTATTTCCAGTTTAAAGGCTTTGGTGAAATTATTGGTCAGGGTTATTATTTTACTGGAGCGGAAAGTTCCATTACGACCTCTTTTTTATATGTCTTGGTATTACTCCACCTAGCGCATCTCTTTTCTGGATTAATAGTTTTGTCAATTGTTTTTTATCGATTACAAAAAGGATACTACTCTGGTTCAAATACTTTGGGGTTTGAGTTGGCTCATCTCTTCTGGCACTTTCTCGATGTATTGTGGATATATTTGTATCTATTTGTTCTGCTATACAGGTAAAATATATAAATTTGTTACAACTAATTTGAATTTGACTTTATGGAATTAACTGCAGCTGAAAAAGAGGCCAATCTTTGGTCAGGAGGTCAGCGTCCGCTAAACGCCAGTTACGGAAAACTTATGATGTGGTTCTTCATTGTTTCCGATGCGTTAACCTTCTCCGGATTTTTAGTTTCTTATGGATTTTCAAGGTTTAAAAACATTGATTCTTGGCCTATTGCGGATGAAGTTTTCACCCACTTTCCTTTTTTACATGGCATAGACGCACCCATGTATTATGTCGCTTTGATGACATTCATATTGATTTTCTCCTCTGTCACTATGGTTTTGGCGGTAGATGCTGGGCATCACATGAATAAAGCCAAAGTGACCTTTTATATGTTATTGACCATTATAGGGGGTGCAGTTTTTGTTGGCTCTCAGGCTTGGGAGTGGAAAAATTTTATAAAAGGGGAATATGGCGCACTTGAAACTAAGGGTGGACAAATACTTCAATTTGTAAATGCTGATACTGGCAAACGAGTAGCCATTGGAGATTTTGCTGTTTCAATTCCCACAGAGAGAAGTACTCATAAAGGAAGTAATGGAATATGGTATCAAGGCGAAGGCTCTCTACCTTCCTATTCAGTTGCTGAGGTAGCTCAGGGTTTTGAAGCAAATGAAAATCTGGTAATAAGAAGTGAAAAGCTCGATGAAAACGGGCATAAAATTGTTCTCTCTAGAGACGAATCTTTAGATAAAATTGACAGTGCTGTTGGAGTAGTTGAAGGTGCTAACCTGATCCACAATGAATATGGAAACCGTTTATTTGCCGATTTCTTTTTCTTCATTACTGGTTTCCATGGATTTCACGTTTTTTCAGGAGTAGTTATTAATTTAATCATATTCTTTAACGTAATTATTGGCACCTACGATAGAAGAGGGCATTATGAAATGGTGGAAAAAGTAGGACTTTATTGGCACTTTGTCGATTTAGTTTGGGTATTTGTATTTACATTTTTCTATCTCGTTTAATTAAAAAATTGTGCTGATGGCTGAACACGAACACAAACTGGCTATTTTTAGAGGTCTATTAAAATTTAAATCTAACGTTCAAAAAATTTGGGGCGTTTTGATTTTTCTCTCAATTGTTACTACCATAGAAGTAGTGTTGGGGATAATAAAACCCGAGTTTCTATTGACATATTTCCTCAATATGAAATTACTGAACTGGATTTTCATCATTTTAACACTTGTTAAAGCCTATTACATTGCTTGGGATTTTATGCACATTAGAGATGAAAGAGGTAGCCTAAAGGGTGCGATAGTATTACCCTTAATCATCTTGATACCTTATCTTATATTTATATTGATATTAGAGGCAGATTACATCTTTGATGTAATGAATACTGGATTTCAAAGTTGGAATTTCTAACGATATCATCTAATTGACAAAAGATTTTTCATGAGTCGAGCAACGAAAAAATATTTTGTCTTATCTATACTTTTTATCTTTCCCATAGTCATCTATTTATTTTTTGCCTCAGGCAAAAATAACTTTGCGCTTCTACCTGTTCTAACAGAGGGCGTAGATGAAATTAAAAATTGGGATACCTTGTCCGGTGATCCTGTTCAGTTCGAAGAACAAATTTCGATAGTTGGCTTTTGGGGAAAAGATCTTTTGGAAAAAAAAGGCGATGCTTTGAATCTCAACCAAAAAATCTACAAGCGTTTTTATGAATTCAATGACTTTCAATTCGTGATGGTTCTTCAAAACGGACAACAAGATCAAGTCAATCTTTTGAAAGAAGAATTACAAGAAGGGGTAGGTACTGACTTGATCAATTGGCGATTTATTTTTGGTACAGCTCAAGAAATACAAGAATTATTTGAGAGTTTTAGAACTAATATGGATCTTTCATCTGGTAAAAGTTCTCCTTATGTTTTCATCATTGATAAAGAAGTCAATCTGAGAGGCAGAGATGACGACGAGGATGTCGGGACTTTATTCGGTTTCAATTCACAGTCAGTTGCTGAAATCAACAATAAAATGGTTGACGATGTCAAGGTAATTCTTGCAGAATACCGCCGAGCTTGGAAGAAGTACAATAAAGATTAAAATGAGAAAAAATTTCAAATACGCTGGACTGATCATTGTCATCATCGTTTTCAGTATTCTCTTTATTCCAAAGATTATTACTCGAATGACAAATGATACAGCAGTTCAGGACAACCGCTCAGTGCCTGCTAAGCCGCTTGCCTATATTAAACTCAATGGCGAAGCAAAAAGAGTTCCCGATTTTTTAATGCACAATCAAGACAGTCTCTTGATTGGCAATGAGGATTATATAGGAAAGGTTTATATCGTTGAGTTTTTCTTTAGCCGATGTCCAACTATTTGTCCAGTTATGAATAAAAATATGAAGATTTTGGATGAGAAGTTTTGGAATAGGCAGGATTTTGGAATCGCTTCCTTTACCATTGATCCTATCCACGATACCCCACAAGTTTTAAAGCAATACGCTGAACGGTATCAGGTAAAATCTCAAAATTGGCATTTTCTCACAGATAAGAAAGCTAATGTTTATGAACTAGCGAATTCAGGATTTAGTATCTTTGCAAGTATAAATCCAGCAGTAGCAGGCGGTTTTGAACATCAAGGTTATTTCGCTTTGATTGACAAAAAGGGCTATATAAGATCAAGAGTAGATCGTTTTGACAACCCTATCGTTTACTACTCAGGGATTGATCGAGAAGATCAAGATATCCAAGGTGTCGATATGTTGTTAATGGATATCGAATTGCTATTAAAAGAATAACAATTATAAAATGAAAGCGAATAGCACAAGTAAAGAGCCACAAAAGTATGGCAAACTAATTACCTTAGTCTCCATTGTAGTTCCAGTATTGGTAGCGGTTCTTTTTACAATAAGAATTCCCAATGTTACCTCCCTTGATTTTTTACCCCCGATTTATGCTGCTATAAATGCTTTAACTGCAGTGATTTTAATCGTCGCTTATATTGCCATCAGAAATAAAAAAATTAAACTTCACGAATCGTTAATGAAAATTGCGATTGGTTTATCTCTGGTCTTTTTAGCCATGTATGTCGCATACCACATGACCTCTGATTCCACTAAATATGGAGGTCAGGGAATCATCAGCTACGTCTATTATTTTATTTTAATTTCTCACATATTACTGTCAATTGGAATCATTCCAATGGTTCTTGTGACTTACGTTCGAGCCATTTCAAAGAGGTTTATAGATCACAAAAAAATAGCTGTGATTACTTTTCCCATTTGGTTATATATTGCTATAACTGGCGTGATAGTTTATTTGATGATCTCACCATACTATTAATATCATGAGAATTATTCTTTTTTTATTGGTTAGTTTATTTTTTTTGGGAGAAGCCTCTGCTCAGTGTTCAATGTGTCGGGCAGTGCTAGAGTCGGGAGATGCCCAAGAGACTGCAAAAGGGATAAATAATGGAATTATCTATTTAATGGCAATACCCTACGTACTCGTTGCTTTTGTAGGCTATCAGATTTTTAAGCTTCTCAGGAAATAATTCTCAGCCTTAATATTTATAGCTAATTTGTTAGCTAATTTTAAAACCAATTTTGGTTAAATCCAAATGATACTCAAATGATTCAAATCAATAACCTTCATAAATCTTATAAAATTGGGAGCAATTCCTTACATGTTTTAAAGGGAATTGATTTAAAAATTGACGAAGGAGAATTGGTTGCCATAATGGGTTCTTCGGGATCAGGAAAGTCTACATTGCTAAATATTCTGGGGATGCTAGACATTGCCGATGATGGTAAGTATTTACTTGATAATGTATTAATTCAGGACTTGACAGAAACAACTGCTGCCAATTATCGCAACCGATTTTTAGGTTTTGTTTTCCAATCGTTTAACCTGATCAACTATAAAAATGCGTTAGAAAATGTTGCTTTACCATTGTATTACCAAGGTTTAGGAAGAAAAATCCGACAACAAAAGGCGCTGGAATACCTTGAAAAAGTTGGTTTAAAAGATTGGGCAACACATTTACCGAGTGAGCTTTCGGGAGGACAAAAACAACGTGTTGCCATTGCCAGAGCGATGGCCTCTCAGCCCAAAGTTCTTTTAGCTGATGAGCCAACTGGCGCGTTGGATTCCAATACCTCAAATGAGGTAATGGGTCTGATCCAAAAAATCAATGAGGAGGGAAAAACTATTTTAGTGGTAACCCACGAAATTGAAATTGCCCACATGTGTAAAAGAATCGTAACCCTCAAAGATGGGGTCATTGTTGAGGATAAAAAAACAAACCAAACTTTAATAGACACCAATGTTTAGCAGAGACCGTTGGCAAGAAATATTTGAAACCATTCGCAAGAATAAGTTACGAACCATTCTTTCTGGTTTTACCGTAGCCCTAGGTATTTTTATTTTTATTGTTCTATTTGGTTTTGGCAATGGATTAAAAAATAGTTTTGAAGAATTTTTTCTTGACGATGCTACCAACACATTATGGCTTTATCCAGGAGTAACATCAAAAGCTTATCGAGGATTTAAAGACAATAGAAGAATTGAATTTGATAATAGTGATTTAATTGATATTCAAGAAAACTTTGCTTTTTTTCTTGAAAGGATTACCCCTAGGATAAACAGAAGGGAAGTCTTGGGCTATAAAAATAAATCCAATAGCTACTACACCCGTGCAGTTACACCGGCACACCAGTACATAGAGAAAACCGTTATAATGAAAGGGCGGTTTATCAACCAAAAAGATTTAGAAGAAAAAAATAAAAATATTGTCATAGGAAGGCTGGTTGAACAAGATTTATTTAAAAATGAAAACCCCATCGGGAAGTATGTCGAAATCAAAGAAAGCGCCTTTAAAGTAGTTGGTGTTTTTCAAGACAAAAGTGGGGATAGAGAGGAGCGGTTAGTTTATTTGCCCTACACAACCAGACAATTACTTGAAAAAACTAACGATAAAATTGATCAGATAATTGTAAGTTTTAAGCCAGAGTTAGGTTATGTTGGTGCATTAGCATTTGAAAGGCAGTTACGGGATTTTTTTAAAAATAAAAAAGTCATAGACCCTTCAGATAAAAGTGGTCTTTACATAAGAAACACCGCAGAAATGGTAAAACAAAATCAACAATTTGCTGCTACCCTTCAAATTATAGTTGCTATTGTTGGATTTGGAACATTGATCGCAGGGATAATTGGGATTTCTAATATTATGGTGTTTGTAGTCAAAGAAAGAACCAAAGAATTAGGCGTGAGGAAAGCATTAGGAGCCACTCCTATTAGCGTTGTTGGAATGATTTTACACGAGTCAATCTTCATTACCACAATATCCGGAATTTTTGGCTTGCTAATAGGTGTCTTTGTCCTCAGCAGGCTAGGGGATCAGTTAGAGCAATATTTTATATTAAATCCATATGTTGATACCCTGACTGCATTTATTGCTACCTTTTCACTTATTTTTTTTGGCGCTGTTGCCGGTTATATTCCCGCCAAAAGAGCCGCCAGTATAAAACCCATTGTAGCCCTTAGAGATGAATAGTTTAAAAACCATATTTGACTACGATACTTGGCAAGAAATTTTTGGTTCCGTTGCTAAGAACAAAACCAGGACAGTGATTACTGTCATTGGCGTACTTTGGGGCATATTTATTTATATCACCCTCTCAGGATCTGCCAAGGGGTTGGACAATGGATTTGACCGCGAATTTGAAGACATGGCCATGAATTCAATGTTTGTCTGGCCACAGAGTACTAGCATACCCCATGCAGGGTTCAAAATTGGGAGGTCACCACGATTGACAGTACAAAATGTCGAAACCTTAAAACAACAAGTCCCTGAAATACAATATATCGCTCCAAGAAATGCTCGTGGTGTTAGAAGTGGGCCACCTGCCAGTGTAGTTTATCGTGATATTTTAAGAACTTATAATATTTATGGTGACTATCCAGAATATAGCAGCATCTCCACAAAGAAAATTTATAAAGGAGGAAGATTTATCAATAATGCAGACATTAAGAATAAAAGAAAAGTCTGTGTTATTGGAGAAAGGACACAAAAAGAATTATTTGAAGAAGACGAGAGTCCGATAGGTAAATTTATTAGAATTGACAATGTATATTTTCAAGTGATCGGTGTACATAAATTTAACCCGGGAGGCGGTTTTGAAACTGACGGGGATATTTTTATTCCTTTCGAAACTTTTAGAAACCTTTACAATACAGGAGACAAAGTCAACTGGTTTGTTATTGCCGCTTACGAAGATGCCGATGTAATAGCGGTTGAAAAAAAGGTCAAAGAGGTGCTTAAGAGAATTCATAAAGTTTCTCCTGATGATGAAAGGGCTTTCGGGTCATTTAACCTTGGGGAAGTTTTTAATCGCATCACAGGATTTGCAGACGGAATGACTTTCCTGTCTTTAGTCGTAGGACTGGCTACCATTATTGCAGGAGTCATAGGCATAGGGAATATATTATTGATATCGGTTAAAGAAAGAACAAAAGAGTTAGGTGTGAGACGGGCACTAGGTGCCACCCCTGGTGAAGTTAGGGTTCAGATTGTTTTAGAATCTGTTTTTTTGACACTGATTTCAGGAATTATGGGTATTGTTTTGGGAGCTTTTGTTTTAGCCATCATCAATTTTTTTACCCAAGATCTATCTGATTTCCCTTATACAAATCCAACAGTTCCCATTCCATTGGTCATAGGTGCGCTGATTATCATGACGGTATTGGGAACATTAATAGGGTTAATTCCTGCGCAGAGAGCCGTAAGTATAAAACCCATAGACGCACTTAGAGAAGAATAAAAAAAACTACCAAATATGAAAATCTTAAAATACACAGCAATTGCATCATTGTTTTTTGGCGTCGTCTTCGCTACGTTCTATTTTATTAAAACCAATGCAAAATCATTAGTTGAATACGAAACTAAAACTCCCGAAATCCTATCCATTGAAAAGAAAACGGTGGTAACGGGGAAAGTTATTCCCGAGGATGAAGTTGAAATCAAACCTCAAATATCAGGTATTATCGAGAAACTTTTTGTCGAAGAGGGTGACCTAGTTGCTAATGGAGATCTGCTAGCAAAGGTTAAAGTTGTTCCCAACGAACAGTCATTAAATACCGCAAAGGGACGTCTTTCTAATGCAATACTTGTATTAAAAAATGCTGAGATTGAATACAACAGAAACAAGCAATTATTTGACAAGGAGATTATTTCAAGACAAAGTTTTGACAATGTCGAACTGAGCTATAACCAAGCCAAGCAAAATGTTGAGAACGCAAAATCTGATCTCGAAATCATTCAATTAGGTTCAACAGGAGGTTCCACAATTGCAAATACTAATATTCGTGCTATTGTTCCTGGAACGGTTTTAGAAATTCCTGTTAAAGAGGGGGATCAGGTAATTGAGAGTAATACTTTCAATGCCGGGACTACCATTGCCACAGTAGCAGACCTAAATAAAATGATATTTGAAGGAAAAGTAGATGAGGCTGAGGTCGCCAAGCTAGAAATCAATATGCCTTTAAAGGTGACATTAGGCGCTGTCGAAGATCAAGAATTTGACGCCCAGTTAAGATTCATTGCACCAAAGGGCAATGAAGAACAGGGAACAGTCCAGTTTAAAGTAGAAGGAGAAGTATTTCTTGACGATTCAGTTTTTGTTCGTGCGGGCTATAGTGCAAATGCTTCTTTGATTCTCGAGAAAAAAGACAGTGTGATGAGTATTCCTGAGGCACTATTGCAATTTGATCGAGAATCAAATGAACCCTATGTTGAGGTTAAAGACGAAAAGGGAAAGTTTGAACGAAAAAAAATAAAAACGGGAATTTCCGATGGTATTAACGTAGAAATTTTATCAGGTCTTGAGATGAGCGATCAGGTAAAAGTTTGGAATAAGACTGAGCCCATTAAAATTGATGAAGATGAGGATTAAAAAAATAAATTTACCATGAAAAACTTCAGAATACTTTTATCGCTTAATTTCTTGTTTTTAGGAGTTTGCCTCCAGGCCCAAAAGGTTAGGATGAACCTCATGGAGTGCGTCGAAATGGCGGTAGAAAAAAATATCTCCATCAAGCAAATTGAATTGAGAGGCCTTGAGGCAGCAATTGATAAAAATGCTGCAAAAGGGAACTTTTTACCAACGATCAACGCTCAGGCCAACCACTCTTGGAACATAGGCTTAAACCAAGATATTACAAGAGGAACACTTGAAAATAGAACTACTCAATACACATCTATAGGCGCTAGTTTAAGCATTGATATATACCGTGGATTGCGAAACTTAAATCAAATGTATCGTGCCAATTTAGCCATATTGGCAAGTCAGCTTCAGCTCGATGACATGAAGGATGATGTTCGCTTGATGGTCGCCAATGCCTATCTTCAGATCATGTTCAATATCGAAATCCTGGATGTTCAAAAATCCCAGTTAGAAGTTACCAAAGCAGATGCTGATAGAACCCAAAAAATGATTGAATCTGGAGTTCGAATAAAAGCAGATTTATTTGAGATTGAGGCAACCATGGCATCACAAGAGCAGGCAGTGGTAATTGCCGAAAATAATCTAAGATTATCAAAAATTAATTTGGCACAGATGCTTTTAATTACTGATTACGAGAATTTTGATATCGTAGTGATGGATATGGACGTTCCTTTTGCTCAGATTTTAGCTCAAAATCCAAAGGCTATTTATGAAAAAGCACTCACCCATCGCAATGATATTAAACTGCTTTTAACCAATATTGAGATTGCAGAAAAAGATATTAAACTAGCCAAGGGAGGGCTACAACCCAACCTCTCCGCCTTTTATGGTTTTAATACTCGGGTTTCCTATGCGGACAGGTTTACGGGTAATGGAATTTTTAATGACATACCTATTGGTTTTGTAGCTTCATCAAATGAAACTGTTATACGAACTGTTGAGGGCAGTAAAGCGATTGGACCACTCCCTTTCAATGAGCAATTTGATCTGAACAAAGGACATAATCTCGGTTTGCGGTTGAGCATTCCTATTTTAAATGGAAATGCAGCAAGAAATAACGTTGAGAGATCCCAAGTTAATTTACTCCGTCAGCAAAATCAATTAGAACAGGAAAAACTAAATTTGGAAAGCACCATCAATGAAGCATACAACAGTGCTCAAGGAGCCTATAAGTTATATGAAGCTTCTATAAAAACGGCACAAGCAAGAGAAAGAGCTTATCAAGATGCTATCAATCGTTTTGAGGCTGGAGTAATGAATTCTTTCGACTTCAATCAGATCAAACAGCGCTTTGATGCCTCAACCTCTGACGTCGTTCGTTCCAAGTTTGATTATATTTTTAAGTTGAAAGTACTTGAATTCTACTTTGGTCTTTCCGTTACACTTTAGAGGTGTTTTTTTACTTTTGTTGAGTGAGCATCATTTTACATATAGAAACGGCAACTAAGAACTGTTCTGTTGCTTTAAGTAGCTCGGAAAAGCTATTGGCTTTGGAGGAACATTATTCCGATAACTATAGTCACAGTGAACAGCTGCATGGATTTATACAAACAGTTTTGAAAAAGGCTGACCTTCAAATGTCTTCTATTGATGCTGTTGCAGTAAGTAAAGGCCCTGGCTCTTATACAGGTCTACGAATTGGAGTTGCCGCTGCGAAAGGGATTTGTTTTGCTTTAGACCTTCCACTTATAGCAATCAATTCCCTCCAAGTTCTTGCAGGAAAAGTAAATCTGACCGAAGAAACTTTGTTATTCCCAATGTTTGATGCCCGAAGAATGGAAGTTTACACTATGGTGCTCAATGAGAAAAAAGAAATCTTGGAACCTACCTTTGCTGAGATTATCACTGGAAATAGTTTTGAGACACTCTCAAAAGACAAAAAGTGGATTTTTATGGGGGAAGGTGCTCAAAAGTGCAAGGCTCTTTTCAATGCCCCCTATATTGAATACAGGGATGATTTGAAGTTCCCATCAACTCAGGAAATGATTCCATTAGCATGGGAGGCCTTTAAGGAGAAAAAATTTGAAGATGTTGCTTATTTCGAACCTTTTTACCTTAAAGAGTTCTATACTACCGCAAAGAAAATTCAGGATTAATTACCCGTTCACTGCCTCTACCAAATTCACCTTTCCAGGAAGCATTTCTTTTAAGATATTTTCGATACCGTTTTTTAAAGTGAAAGTTGACGAGGGACAACCACTACAGGCACCTTGAAGTAAAACCTTAACTAATTTTTCGTCGTCGTTATAGGAGTCAAATATAATATTACCACCATCTGATGCCACGGCTGGCTTTACATATTCGTCCAAAATTTTAACAATTTCTAACTCTGTTTCGTTTAAATTATCATAGGTGGTTGAAGTGATTTTTTCAGCTTCACTTCCTTTAAAAGAACTTCCTAAAATTATTTTTTCTTCCTCTAAATAATTCTTGATAAAACCTCTTAAGTCCATTACGATTTCCTCCCAAGCTGTTCCATCGTGTTTAGAAATTGAGATATAGTTTTCGTCCAAAAAAATCTCTTTTACAAAAGGGAAATTAAAAAGGGCCTTGACTAAAGGAGCGTCAATAGCTTTATCGATATTTTCAAATGAGACTGACTGCTCAGTAAGTTTTATATTGGCTACAAACTTCATTGTTGAAGGATTGGGAGTGCTTTCCGCGTAGATAGTAATCGGTGATTTTTTTATACTTTTTGGTTCATCGATAATCGCCCTACCATCGTTTAAATAATCCTCAATCTGCGTGGCAACTTCAGTTATCACTTCTTCCCAATCTAGGATATCAAATCGTTCTACAATAATTGTATCGTTTTCAATGGATACTTTTTTGACAAATGGAAGATAAAATAGTTGTTTAACCAATGGTGCATCAACTGCTTGGTCAATGTTAGTATAGGTTTTGGCAACATTAATTTTGGGTACAGGATTAATGGTAAACTTTGCTAGTTTGGCACCGCTATTGCAACTTGCAACAATCTGTATCTTCTCCATCTTTTTTTTACAAATTTACAAAAATCCAGTTCCATTTGAGAAAGCTGCTTGCCCTTTGCATCTATTTTTTAATTTAGAGGAAATATCCAATTATGTTAATTAAATCAGTTCGCGGTTTTACACCAAAGTATGGCAGGGATTGTTTTTTTGCCGAAAATGCAACCATTATAGGCGAAGTCCTAATGGGAGACCAATGTTCCGTTTGGTATCAAGCTGTAGTTCGAGGGGACGTCAATGCTATAACTATCGGTAACCGCGTAAACATTCAAGATGGCGCTGTTATCCATGGTACTTATGAGCGGTCAGCTACCAAAATTGGAAATGACGTCTCTGTTGGTCACAACGCAATTATTCATGGTTGTACAATAAAAGACAGTGTTTTGGTCGGCATGGGTAGTATTATAATGGATGACAGTGTGGTCGAATCCAACAGTATCATTGCCGCAGGAAGTGTTTTACCAAAAAATACAATTGTTCCTGCAGGAAGTGTTTTTGCCGGGATTCCCGCAAAAAAAATCAAAGAAATAGACCCAGACCTTCAAAAGGGGGAAGTGGAGAGGATTGCTAAAAATTACCTTACTTACGCTTCATGGTTTAAATAGGACCAAAAAAAACTCCCACTAGGGGAGTTTTATATTTTTAACTGTATTGGATATTAGAACCCTAATTCAACTTTTACTTCAGCCATAATGTCTTTTCCTTTGGCAATGATAACGCTTCCACCAGCAGAGGAATCAAGCACATAATTAAATCCCAGCTGACCTGCTACTTTATCAATTGCAGCTCTCGCTTTATCGATTAGTGGTTGCATCATATCTACAGATTTCTTTTGAAGCTCTTGGGAAACCGTTTGTTGGAATTCTTGAATACCTCTTTGCATGTCTTCAAGTTCTTTTTGTCTTTTCTGATTGATTATTTCAGTTTGGTTTGTTGCATCAGCAGCATAAGTTTGTGCTTTGGTCTGCAATTCCTTGTAAGTACTTTCCATGTCAGCGGTATAGGTGTCTTCTAATTTCTTCAACTCTTTTTGAGCAGCAATGACCTCTGGCATTTCACTAATTAGTTTTTGAACTTCAATGTGAGCAACTTTTATCTGCGCATTGATCATACTCAAGGGAGCGATTAAAAATAAAAGGGGAACAAAAAGATTTTTTAATTTTTTCATCGTAAGCATTTTATTGTTTTAATTTTTGTCTCCGTTTAACAATTTTTTGGCGGAGTCTATTTTTTCTTTTCTTTCTTTGATTCTTTCTTGGACTTGAATCCTTTTCAAAACCAGGTCGCTAATATCGTAATTTTTTGCTGAATACAACATAATTATGTCAGAAGATCGATCGAAAACAAAGTCGTACTTACGTTCTTTTGCGACATCCTGAACAATTGATAGCACCTGATCTTGTACCGGTTTCAACAGTTGATTTTTTTGGATCATCATATCTCCATAAGGACCAAATCTTTTTTCCTGCAGCGTAATAATCTCTGAGGCAAAATCTCTAATCTCTAGTTCGCGATCTTCTATTAGTTCGGGGGTGAGTAGTATTTTTTCAACAGTAAATTGATCTTGAATTTGTTTCAGTTTTATTTTTTTCAGTTCAATTTCTTTTTTCCACTGCGTAATTTTCTCATCAAGTAATTTATTTGCAGTACTATACTCCTTGTTTTTACTCAATATGACGTCCATGTCAATATAAGCAATTCGGGCTCCCCTCTGGGCATTAAGTCCCCAAGGTAGCATAAGCAGTAAAAGAAATAGTTTAAAAATTAGTTTCATGAGCTGATGACGATCTAGGTACTATATGGCTAACGAAAAAAAAGAAAATTTATTTTAAAACGTTTAAATGAAATGAACCTTAGAATTGTTGACCAATGATAAAGTGTGTTTCCCAGCCATTAGGCTCATTAGCTCCGGTAGGATTATCAAATCCATACCCAAAATCAATTCCTAGCAGTCCGAAAGCAGGCATGAAAATCCTTACACCCATTCCAGCTGAACGCTTTGAGTTAAAAGGATTAAAATCCCTAAAATTGTTATATCCATTACCCGATTCCACAAATGACAGCGCATAGATTGAAGCACTCGGTTTTAGGGTCAAAGGATAACGAAGTTCCATTGTAAATTTGTTATATATCAGTGACCCATCTCTGCTGGATAGCGACTGGTTTTTATACCCTCTCAAGGCAATGGTCTCACGTCCGTCTAGGGCATAGTTTTGCATTCCGTCTCCCCCGAGGTAAAACCTTTCAAAAGGAATACTCCCCCGTTCGTTATTGTAAGCACCAATAAAACCAAAGTCGGTTTGTGCCTTTAGCACTAGTTTTCCTATTAATGTCGTATACCACTCACCGCTAAATTTAAGTTTGTAATACTCCAACCATCTAAATTTTTCTTGGTCTATTTTTTCAGTATTGGGGTTACCGTTCGCTAGTTGGAATTCTTTTTGGTTTTCGAGGTCGCTGTAATCCACTCCACTAAAAAGCGAATAGGGTGGGGTAAGTTTGGCGCTCACGGTAAATTTTGAGCCACCCACAGGAAAGATCGGATTGGTGAAAGTGTTATTTCTGGATAGCGCTATTGTATATGCTAAGTTATTTGCTGTACCATCACCAAAAGTAAAGAGCCCTGTGTAGTAATTGTTTAAATCGTAATACTGATATGCTATGGCTTGCGAGAGCGTAAAAAAGTCATCTGGGACTTTCAGTCTTTTTGCTAGTCCGAGTGTTAAACCACTAATTTGGAAATATTGACTCTTATCGGCTCTACCAGTAAAAAAATCATATCGATACTGTATGGTGTGTGATAAAGAGGTTGAAAACTGAACTGGTTCTCTACCTCCGAGCCATGGTTCTGCAAAACTAAAACTATAAGTGCTATAAAATTGACTTGCTTGTAACCTCAAACTTAAGCTTTGTCCATCTCCCATAGGAAGGGGTTTATAGGTGTCCAGGTTAAAAATATTTTTCATTGAAAAATTATTGAATGATAGCCCTAGTGTACCGATAAAACCACCGCCACCATAACCTCCCTGTAATTCAATCTGGCTCGCTCCAGCTTCAGTTAGCCCATATTCTATATCCACCGTCCCAGCATTGGGATTGACGTTTTTAAAATCAGGATTAATATTCTCAGCATCAAAAAAGCCAAGTTGTCCCAATTCTCTGACCGTTCTTACCACCATATCTTTACTATACAGCTCTCCAGGTTTCGTTCTAAGTTCCCTGTAGATAACGTGGTCATTCGTTTTGGTATTTCCAATGACTGAAATCTTATTAAACCTTGCAAGTTTCCCTTCACTTACCCTTATCTCAAAATCAATTGTATCATTCTCCGCACTTACCTCAACTGCATTAATGCCTGAAAATAAGTAACCGTTGTTCTGATACAAATTTGTCAAATCATTCGCATCAGGTTTTTCATCTGCAATACGTTTTTTAAGCAATACACCATTATAAGTATCTCCTTTCTTAATTCCGAGAATTTGTGCTAATTGATAGTCACTGTAAACTGAATTTCCAAGAAAGTTGATATCACCAAAATAATAGCGATTACCCTCCTCCACATCAAAATCAATGGATAAGGTATTGTCATCATTCATGTACATAGTATCCCTGACAATTCTAGCGTCTCTGTAACCTTTTTCTTTAAAGAAATCCAACAAATTTTCTTTGTCTTCAGCAAATTCCTCCTCTAGTAATTTCGATTTTTTCCAAAAACGCAATGGGAACTTCGTCTTGGTTTTTTTAAACCTTGATTTAAGCTTTTTATCGCTAAAGACTTCATTGCCTTGAAAGTTGATCGCTTTAATTTTAATTCTTTCCCCGAGGTCAACGTTAATAACCATATTGTAAGTATTGGTCTTTAGAGTATCCTCGATTGTATTAAAGGCAACTTTAGTGTTGATGTATCCAGTCTTTTTAAATTTATTGATGATATAGTTTTTGGTGTTGGTCAAAAAGCTTTCAGACAGTTTTTTTCCAGGACTAAGTTCCGTTTCATCGATTAGAGGATCTATTTTAGAACGTTTAAGCCCATTTATTTTGACTTCGCCCAAAGTAGGAAGTTCTTCAATCTCAATTTCTAAACCAACGCGATCACCCTCTACTTTAGTGATATAAAAGTTGATATCACTGAATAATTGCAAGTTCCAGAGCTTGTTGATTACACTACTAATTTCATCTCCAGGAATATTGATTTTTTGACCTTTTCTAAGTTGGCTGTAGGAGATTACAGTCTGGTCGCTGAAGGTTTTTATTCCACTTACGGTAATCGTATCTAGGGTGTAGAGTTTTCCTTTGACAAATTCATCAAGATTTTGTGCTTGAGAAATTACTGAACCCAAGAGAAAAATTGAACATAAAAATAAACCAGACTTCAAAAAATTTTTACTCAAGAAGCTGCTCACTCGTTTTTCCAAACCTACGTTCTCTTTTTTGGTAATTTATAATTGCTTTGTGCAAATCTTTCTTGTTAAAATCAGGCCATAGTACTTTTGAAAAATACAACTCGGCATAAGCGATTTGCCATAATAGAAAGTTGCTAATTCGCTTTTCACCACTTGTCCTAATTAACAAATCCACATCTGGCAAATTTTGCGTGTAAAGATGCTCATTTATAATGGATTGGTCAATTTTTTCGGGAGAAATTATATTAT